>NZ_NXBD01000053.1:0-3370 GCF_002383965.1 Campylobacter sp. 110
TGATTCAGCTGCTTTAACGTTTACTTGAGTAACGGTAATGTTGTTTATAGTTGATGTAACTTGATTTTGCACCGAACCAATGTCGGCTCTGATTTGATCAAGATTTGTTATAGCTGTTTCAGCTATATCCATCACAGCCATAGCGCCTTTAAGTGTAGTCACACCTGCTGTTTCATCTTTTACTCCAAAAACACTTGTTTTCATAGTTGCAAACTGAGATAAGTTAGAACCACTTGAAAAACCTGAGCCTGCAGAAACATTATATACCTTAGAAAGTTGCGAAGTAGCTGAAATAGCTATAGCGTTTGCAAAACCTGTAGAATAATTTTTATTGCTACCTACAGAAAAACCTGAACCTGAAGAAAATCCACTTCCTGCGCTACTCATATAAGCGCTAACAGAAGAAAAACCAGCTAATATAATTCCTTTGTTTGCAGAACCAAATCCCATAGCATCAGCGATATTAGCATCAAGCTGTCCTTTTGACTCTCTTAAAGAAACAGAAGTCTGAGAGATAAAATTATTCGCTCCAAAACCTGCAAAAGAAAGACCTGTACCGCTGATTAAAATATCCTTACCATCATTTTTAACTAAAGATAAACGACCATAATTTTCCGTCATATTTGGATTGATAAAAGCACCTCTACCAATACTTCCTTCGATTTTAATCCCTCTACCTTCTCTTGAAGTAAGTAAAAGCTGTCCATTAGCATCGATTGAAGCTTCAACTCCGGTAGTATCTTTAACCGAATTGATTGCAGAAACTAAGGCTCCATTGGCATCACCATCTTTGTAATCTACTTTACCTATAGTTACCCCATTGATAGCAAAAGTATCTGAAGTAGATCCTTCTCTAACTGCTGATATACCTCTAGTTTCTACTGTAAAAGTAGCTCTAACACCTGTTTTATCAGCACTTTTATTGATCTCATCTGCTAAGGCTCCAAGTCCTGTTCCAACTGAAGTTGAAATCACAACTTTTTGAAATTTAAAATCATCTATACCATTGTAATTTTTAAGAGTAAATTCCACTTCACCACCAGATGTAATTCTTCCTCCTGTTTCAAAGCGTGTTAAACCTATCTTAGAAGATTGAGTTGCTCCTATAGTAGCTTTTATAGTTTGATTTGAACTAGCACCGATTTGAAATTCTTGATTGATAAAATTTCCACTTAAAAGTTGCTTACCGTTAAATGAAGTAGTATTTGCGATATTGTCAAGTTCTTCCATTAAACGGTTGATATCTGCTTGAAGCATGGTTCTTGTTTTTAGACTTTGTCCATCTTGAGCCGCTTGAGTTGCCTTAGTTTTAATTGTATCTAAGATTTTAAGTTGCTCATCCATAGCCTTATCAGCAGTTTGTAAGATACCTATAGCATCATTACCATTGTTGATAGCTTGACCTAAAGTATTAGCTTGAGATCTTAAACTGTCTGCTATCGCCATCCCTGAAGCATCATCTGCTGCGGAGTTGATTCTAAGACCTGAACTAAGTCTGCTTAAAGACTTATCCAGTTCTCTAGCATTAACAACTGAATTTGCATGTGCGTTTAATGCACCGATGTTAGTGTTTATCCTAAAACCCATTTTAAATCCTTTCAAAATATTGCATCGAAAAGATTAAAGCAAAAAGTGTTCCAAGTTTTAGTTTAATTAAAAATTTTAGAGTTTAAAATAAAAAAGCCTAGTTCTAAACTAGGCTTGGATTTGTATATATTGCAGCTTTTGTAAACTACTGTAGTAATCTTAAAACATTTTGCTGAACAGAATTAGCCTGTGCCATGGCATAAGAGCCACTTTGAGCTAAGATATTTGCTTTAGAGTAGTTTGCACTCTCGGCTGCAAAGTCTACATCACGGATTTGTGATTCAGCTGCTTTAACGTTTACTTGAGTAACGGTAATGTTGTTTATAGTTGATGTAACTTGATTTTGCACCGAACCAATGTCGGCTCTGATTTGATCAAGATTTGTTATAGCTGTTTCAGCTATATCCATCACAGCCATAGCGCCTTTAAGTGTAGTCACACCTGCTGTTTCATCTTTTACTCCAAAAACACTTGTTTTCATAGTTGCAAACTGAGATAAGTTAGAACCACTTGAAAAACCTGAGCCTGCAGAAACATTATATACCTTAGAAAGTTGCGAAGTAGCTGAAATAGCTATAGCGTTTGCAAAACCTGTAGAATAATTTTTATTGCTACCTACAGAAAAACCTGAACCTGAAGAAAATCCACTTCCTGCGCTACTCATATAAGCGCTAACAGAAGAAAAACCAGCTAATATAATTCCTTTGTTTGCAGAACCAAATCCCATAGCATCAGCGATATTAGCATCAAGCTGTCCTTTTGACTCTCTTAAAGAAACAGAAGTCTGAGAGATAAAATTATTCGCTCCAAAACCTGCAAAAGAAAGACCTGTACCGCTGATTAAAATATCCTTACCATCATTTTTAACTAAAGATAAACGACCATAATTTTCCGTCATATTTGGATTGATAAAAGCACCTCTACCAATACTTCCTTCGATTTTAATCCCTCTACCTTCTCTTGAAGTAAGTAAAAGCTGTCCATTAGCATCGATTGAAGCTTCAACTCCGGTAGTATCTTTAACCGAATTGATTGCAGAAACTAAGGCTCCATTGGCATCACCATCTTTGTAATCTACTTTACCTATAGTTACCCCATTGATAGCAAAAGTATCTGAAGTAGATCCTTCTCTAACTGCTGATATACCTCTAGTTTCTACTGTAAAAGTAGCTCTAACACCTGTTTTATCAGCACTTTTATTGATCTCATCTGCTAAGGCTCCAAGTCCTGTTCCAACTGAAGTTGAAATCACAACTTTTTGAAATTTAAAATCATCTATACCATTGTAATTTTTAAGAGTAAATTCCACTTCACCACCAGATGTAATTCTTCCTCCTGTTTCAAAGCGTGTTAAACCTATCTTAGAAGATTGAGTTGCTCCTATAGTAGCTTTTATAGTTTGATTTGAACTAGCACCGATTTGAAATTCTTGATTGATAAAATTTCCACTTAAAAGTTGCTTACCGTTAAATGAAGTAGTATTTGCGATATTGTCAAGTTCTTCCATTAAACGGTTGATATCTGCTTGAAGCATGGTTCTTGTTTTTAGACTTTGTCCATCTTGAGCCGCTTGAGTTGCCTTAGTTTTAATTGTATCTAAGATTTTAAGTTGCTCATCCATAGCCTTATCAGCAGTTTGTAAGATACCTATAGCATCATTACCATTGTTGATAGCTTGACCTAAAGTATTAGCTTGAGATCTTAAACTGTCTGCTATCGCCATCCCTGAAGCATCATCTGCTGCGGAGTTGATTCTAAGACCTGAACTAAGTCTGCTTAAAGA
>NZ_NXBD01000054.1:0-2803 GCF_002383965.1 Campylobacter sp. 110
TCTTTAAGCAGACTTAGTTCAGGTCTTAGAATCAACTCCGCAGCAGATGATGCTTCAGGGATGGCGATAGCAGACAGTTTAAGATCTCAAGCTAATACTTTAGGTCAAGCTATCAACAATGGTAATGATGCTATAGGTATCTTACAAACTGCTGATAAGGCTATGGATGAGCAACTTAAAATCTTAGATACAATTAAAACTAAGGCAACTCAAGCGGCTCAAGATGGACAAAGTCTAAAAACAAGAACCATGCTTCAAGCAGATATCAACCGTTTAATGGAAGAACTTGACAATATCGCAAATACTACTTCATTTAACGGTAAGCAACTTTTAAGTGGAAATTTTATCAATCAAGAATTTCAAATCGGTGCTAGTTCAAATCAAACTATAAAAGCTACTATAGGAGCAACTCAATCTTCTAAGATAGGTTTAACACGCTTTGAAACAGGAGGAAGAATTACATCTGGTGGTGAAGTGGAATTTACTCTTAAAAATTACAATGGTATAGATGATTTTAAATTTCAAAAAGTTGTGATTTCAACTTCAGTTGGAACAGGACTTGGAGCCTTAGCAGATGAGATCAATAAAAGTGCTGATAAAACAGGTGTTAGAGCTACTTTTACAGTAGAAACTAGAGGTATATCAGCAGTTAGAGAAGGATCTACTTCAGATACTTTTGCTATCAATGGGGTAACTATAGGTAAAGTAGATTACAAAGATGGTGATGCCAATGGAGCCTTAGTTTCTGCAATCAATTCGGTTAAAGATACTACCGGAGTTGAAGCTTCAATCGATGCTAATGGACAGCTTTTACTTACTTCAAGAGAAGGTAGAGGGATTAAAATCGAAGGAAGTATTGGTAGAGGTGCTTTTATCAATCCAAATATGACGGAAAATTATGGTCGTTTATCTTTAGTTAAAAATGATGGTAAGGATATTTTAATCAGCGGTACAGGTCTTTCTTTTGCAGGTTTTGGAGCGAATAATTTTATCTCTCAGACTTCTGTTTCTTTAAGAGAGTCAAAAGGACAGCTTGATGCTAATATCGCTGATGCTATGGGATTTGGTTCTGCAAACAAAGGAATTATATTAGCTGGTTTTTCTTCTGTTAGCGCTTATATGAGTAGCGCAGGAAGTGGATTTTCTTCAGGTTCAGGTTTTTCTGTAGGTAGCAATAAAAATTATTCTACAGGTTTTGCAAACGCTATAGCTATTTCAGCTACTTCGCAACTTTCTAAGGTATATAATGTTTCTGCAGGCTCAGGTTTTTCAAGTGGTTCTAACTTATCTCAGTTTGCAACTATGAAAACAAGTGTTTTTGGAGTAAAAGATGAAACAGCAGGTGTGACTACACTTAAAGGCGCTATGGCTGTGATGGATATAGCTGAAACAGCTATAACAAATCTTGATCAAATCAGAGCCGACATTGGTTCGGTGCAAAATCAAGTTACATCAACTATAAACAACATTACCGTTACTCAAGTAAACGTTAAAGCAGCTGAATCAACCATAAGAGATATAGACTTTGCAAGTGAAAGTGCAAATTTTTCTAAATATAACATCCTTGCACAGTCAGGTTCTTATGCTATGAGTCAGGCTAATGCAGTGCAGCAAAATGTTTTAAAACTTCTTCAATAATTTCTTAGATGCTTTTATGCATCTAAGTTTTTAAAGTGCTTTTTTCTTTTCTAAAAAGTCTAGCAAAGGTAAAATAGCGATTTTAAGTCTTTTATCTTGAGCTTCTAAAAGTTCTATGATATTTTCCATCAAAGCTTCGTGTGCATAAACCCAAGCAAAAAGTTTATTTTGTTTATCAGATTCATCTTTGATATCTTTAAGATATAAAGGCGTTAATATACTTTGTTCATGATGTAAAGTAGGGCCTAAAATTTCTTGCAAAAAGAGATATTTTTTATTTGAAAGTTTTTCTTTGATTTTGTCTATATTTTGGTTTATTTGTTCGAGAGAGAGTTTGTTTTTTCCATGAGTAAGATTGTGAATTTGTTTTTGAACTTTTTTACACTCTTTTTTAAAATTTAAGGATAAATTCATATTTTTTTTAATTTTTTGATAAATTTTTAATCCGAGTTTTACTTGTTCTTTAGTATTTAAAACTTGTAATTTTTTAAATTTTTTATCTTTTTTATTTTCGAGTAAATCTTCGCAAAGTTCTTTAAAAGGTTTTTCTATAGCGCTTTCTATCCTAGCACCTCCTTCAGTGCAATTATAAGTTTTACTTTTGCTAAAAGCAATGAAATTTTCAAAAATTTGTCTAAAAAGTGTCCAAATTTCAGAACTTTGAACTTTTCCATTTCCTCCATAAGCTGTAGTGCTAAATCTATCTAAGTCCCTTTCATAGTCTCCATTGTGTAAATTAGCATGGATAAAACCTTGAGAGTGTGTTTGCCCATCTTTGGCATAAGCTAAATCCTGACCTATGAGAATGATGTTTTTATGTCCTAAATTTTCAGCCAGTTCGTAAGCCATATGAGATACACTCATACCTCCGTTAATATATCCATAATCGTCTAGTTCCAAGTATCTCGCAAAAGGCTGACCTTTTATGATTAACATATATTTTCTTTTATTTTTTTCAAGATAAGAAATGGTTTTTTTATGCACCAAAGAAGCTACTAGAAAAATGATGTCTTTATCAAAATCTTTAAAATCATTATTAAAACATTCAGCTACTATTTCATCGCGTTCCAACATACAAACATAATCAGGCTTTATACCATGCTTAGCTAAAATAGGATAAGAAGAATCCGCACAAAAAATCGTAGCTTTATTAGCATACTTTTTT
>NZ_NXBD01000055.1:0-10910 GCF_002383965.1 Campylobacter sp. 110
ACACAAATTCATAATTATCAGGTAAAGGTAGATTCATTTCCCAAGCAAGTTCAGCTGGTATGTTTTTATAGTTTATTTTTTCTTTTTCATCATTTAGTTTTTTAGGATCAAGTAATGAAGGATAAGGATGGTTTTCTTTTTTATATTTTTCATTAAAATCATTTGATAATAGCCATTCTTCTATAAGATTAAAATTTTGTATAAAATAATTAAAATTATGGAAAATATTATCAAGTATAGGTTGATAATCTTGATGAATTTTTAATATATTTTGTATTCTTGGAAGTTCTTTTAAAAAGGCTTGCTTATTTTTAGAGATTATTTTAATGATATTTGGACTTAATTTCGCAAAATTATTAAAAATTTCTTTAAATATTTTAAATTCTTTATTGGCTTTTTTAATATTTTTAGCTAGTTTAAACATGCTTCCTTTATGTAAATTTTGAAAAGTTTGTATAAGAACTTCACCAAGCATATAAGATAAATGAAATTTATATTTTAAAGCCTGCTCATAATCGCTGCATGTTTCTAAATTTGGATATTTGAGTTGAGGAAAAACTTGTATGGTTTGTTGATAAATTTTTTGTTCTTTTTTGTGTTGTTTTTTGATTTTATAGAGTTTTTTAAATAATGCTATATACCCCCCCCCATATTTATAATTATTTCTTTGATGACTAAAGTCAATCATAACTTTGCCTAATTTATAAGCTAAATGATTTTTTATTCTTTCTATAGCTGAGTTTGATTTATGCATAGGGTTTCTCCTTTAAATAAAGTCAAAATGGTAAAATGTTAATTTTATATTGAAATTAATCTTTCGTAATCTTCTGGAGTTCCGCAAAATATAATTTCATCTAATGAAATTTTATGATATTTTATAAGCAAGCCTTTTTTTATAAGATAATTATACATAGGAGCTATATACAATTCTCCCTTGCTAAAATCATTTTCAGTTTTCATTCTATCAAAAATTTCTTTAAAATCTTTTGTTTTTTTAAAATAATAAAGTCCACTACTACAAAGACTTGAAATTCTTTCTTTCTCAGCAGTTTTAATCACATTGTCATTTTCATCAGCTAAAACAAAACTCCATTGCTCTCCATCTGCCTCAAATACCTCTAAATAGCCATCAATTTTACAAAAATCCAAGGTAGTAGGTAAAGAAAAATTTGGCCTAAAGGTATCAATGTTAAAAATTAAAATACTCTCATCATCTTTAATATTTACCCTTTCTAATCCAAGTCTTACCGTATGAGCTTGACCTAAAGTTTCTTGTTCTAATCTTACACTTTCGTAAGATTTTATTCCTAGTTTTTCACATTCTTCTTTTATAAAATTGCTAGTATTCTCAATACCTCTATATATATAAATAAATTTAAAATCTTTAAAATATTTTTTAAAACTATTTACAGCGTGAAAAAATACACTATTTCCTTTTAAATCAAGCATATATTTAGGTTTATCATAGCCCGCCTTTGCAAAACGACTACTTAGTCCTGCCATAGGAAAGATTATAATCATTTGCTCTCCTTAAAAAATTTATCATAAAGTATAAAAGCATTTGCCAAAAAAGCCATTTGTTTTTCTTTAAAATCATTATGCAAAGGTAACATAGATAAAAACAAATGCAAAGTCAAAGCTTTAATATTATCATCTATATTAAATATATTTAAAAATTCTTTTTGAATATCCAAAATATTTTTATCTTCTTCTATAAAAAACTCTATATTATTACCATTAAATTTACATTCAAAAAATCCTGCAATAATAAAATCATAAAGCCCAAAAACAGAATGAACTAATTTTGCAAAATCATATCCCCCCCCCCCACAAGGAGTAATTTTTCCATTAAAATCACATCCCCTTGGATCAAAGGTTTTTATAGCCCCAGCTCTAAAATCATACATAATATTTGAAAAACAAAAATCTCCATGTATTAATGAAAATTCATTCATATCGTTCATGTAAAAATCTAGCTTATCTACTAAAGTCAAAATACTTGGATAAGATTTTGAATTGATAACAATATTTTTATGCAAATTAATTCCACTTTGTTTACTAAATTCTTGCAATCTTTTTAAAGTTTTTTCCTTGCAATTAAAATTTATATCTTTATCATTGCTTTTAAAAGAATGCAACTTATCTAAAAATTCTTTTAAAGATTTAAATATTCTTTTCCAAACATAACTAGGTAATTTTCCGAAAACATATAATTCTGCTAAAGTATTATTGCAAAGATATTCTATTTCATAACTATCCTCATAAGTTATAACTTTAGGGGTATGGATAAATAGTTCTTTAGGCAAATTATCAAACCAATTAATCTCTGCTTTTATTTTTTCTTGCCAAGAAGAAGACTTTTTTATATAGCCATTTGAAATATCTATATTGTTAAAATTTCTTTGCGTGCTTACAGCTTTTTTGGAGTGAAAATAACTTGTTATAAGACCAAAATCAAGCCAAGTATCATTTTTTATAATATCAAAAGCATAAGCTTTAGAATAAGATTTCATACCATCCACGAAAGAATAACTACTTTCAACTATACATTTTATCAAAAACTGAGGATGAGAAAAACTATAAGCTCCTGCTAAAATCAAATCATCTTCTAATGTTTTTGATAATACATTAAATTCATTATCCAAATAAGCCCAATCGTAATTTTCCTTAACTTTTGCAACCTGTAAAGAGTTTTCTTTGAATACAAGTTCTTTGAAAAAAGTATCCCCGTGTAAAATATAAAGTTTTTCATCAAAAGCACAACAAACATTTAAGCAATAAACCACAGATTCACCTAAAGATAAATTATTTGGCACAAATAAAATTTCAACATTAAGTTCTTTTAACTTTTTCTCATCGAATTTGCTTAACTTAAAATCGCTGGGTAAAGATAAAAAAACTTTTTGATTACAATTTTTAAAAAGCTCTATTTGATATTCATACAATCTTTTATTACCAAGCGGTAAAAAAGATGGAGGGATTTTTCCAAATTCTAAAGTAAAATCAGAAGATGAATATTTTGCAGAAGTTATGAGTATCATTTATTACCGCCATCTTTATGAGGATTTTCTTTTTTTAAAAGTTCTTTAATTTGCTCATAATTCAAACTTGTAAATTCAGACGGACGAATAGCTTTATCATCCACATAAAATCCGTCATACCCACACCAAGGTTTACCTATGATTATCTCATCATACGGTACATCATGTTTTTGAAGCCAAGTGATAATTGTAGGCAAAGTATGAGTTTTGATTTTTTCAAGATCACCATCAAATGTACGCATGTTACGACTTGTAAAAATATTGATTTTAAAACCTTGTTTTTTATACTCTTTTAAAGTTTGGATTAAATCAAAATTTGGCTTTTTATCAATATAATCAACATGTTCTTCATCAATTGTTAAAGTTCCATCCAAATCAATAAGTAATGTTTTCATTGAATAAGCATAACATAAATTTTTATTCAAATTTCTTATTTATTTCTTTTTTGATTTTATTTTATTTTGATTCAAAGCAAACAAATCAAAAAACAAAAATTTAACATACCCACCTTTATACCAATTTTTACTTGCTTGTATTAAGGCTTCACCTAATTTGTATGAAAAATAATTCTTAATTTTTAAAGCCTCTTCATAATCAGAACAATCTTCCAAAGGAGGTAAAACTAACTCTGGATTTGTTTTTCTTCTTTGAAGTTCTTTTTGATGCTTGTATCGTATATAAAATAAAACAAAAGGCATTCTTATATATCCCAATATACTTTTTGAATTATATATCATAGCTTGACCTAATTTATATGCTAAGTGATTTTGTATTTTTATTTTTGCCAAATTACCGTGATTTTTAGCAATTATTTTATATTCCTTGGCAATTAAATCAAAAAAATCAATAATTTTACCAATCTGAACTTCATTAAATATCTTATTTTTTTTAATATACCAAATATCTTTTTTTAACTCATTCTTTATATCTGGAAAGCTTATATTATCAAATAAAAAATTATTAACATAAGAGCTTTGTATATCCAACTTTATCACTCTTAATTTTAAAAAATCCATCCATTGACTTAAAACATAATGCGATAAAAATCCATTTCCTGGACTCATGCAAGTTTGTGGAAATTTTTTAAGACACACATTAAAACAAGGATTTTCCTTATTTTCTTTAGCATATATCCAAGTTTTCATAAAAACTTCCATAGCATTTCTTCTACCTATTTCTAAACTATCATCCAATCCAGCTGATCCTCTTAAACTATAGATTTCATTTAATTCCAATAGATGTAAATCTTCAATTTTTATATTATTTTTTTCTATAATATAATCAGGTCTCACACGCACAATAAAATCATATTTAAAATTATTTTGCTTTTCATATTCTTCCATTACATTATAAACTTGATAAATTCCATAAAATTGTTTGGAATCGTTTTTTAAATCTCCTAAACGATTGACAACTTTAGAATATGATTCTAAAGTTACTTTTTTTATTTTATCATCTAAAATAAATACATCTTTTAATAAAAATTTTTTGTTAAATTCTTTTGAAATTATATTAAAAACGTTCGGAAATTTTTTAGAAAATTCGATATTAGACATTATAAGCTCAGAAGGACATTTAGACACAATAGGTCGAAAAAATCTTCTAATCCATCCTATTCCATTTCCACCAACACCTGGCCACAAACTTTCTGTATCCCAAGAATACAAAAAAACATCAATATTACCCAGATGAGAAAAAGAATCAATTAATGCTTTAATACTATCACGCCAACCTGGTCTTAGCTGCCCATTTAAACATAAAGCTATCCTACTTCCTGAATAAGATTTTTTTGATGTAAAGTATCTTCCTGCAATAAATCTTAATTTATCATAATACAGTCTTCCACCTAAGGTATTTAAGAAATTATTATATATAATTTCTAGCATAATAAAATAAATTCCACCTTTAAAAAATATGTCGTTTGAATTGATGTAAAAAAAGTCTATTGAATTTTTTAAAAACAAAGATTGCAAAATCAAATCTTGAGAATTTTTCACTTCATTTAAAATTTTTTTAAAAAAACTAAAATCTTCAAAATCTATAATATTCAAATGGTAAGATAAAAAACCTATATATGAAATTTTATATTTACCAAATAAAAAACTTTCATTTATGATTTTTTCTTTTAAACAACAAGACATAAAATCATATAAATCTTTAGAATCAACATCTAACAAAAATGATAATTTGTTAATATAATCAAAATTTTTGCAATAAAAATCATACTGTCCCAATTTATATATCAAAAGCAAATGCTCATCGGATAAATTTTCCTTATTTAAAATTTTATCAATAAATTCATAACTCCAATTATCTACAGCTTTTTCAATTAAAATATTTATATCTAACATTCTATGCCTTATCAATTTTACAATATAAATGATTAATATATTTTTCCAAATCCTCAGGTGTTCCAATGCCATGCATTTTGGAAAAATCAATATTATAAATACCTATTTTAGCACCGCTTTTTATGGCATAATTATAAACAGGACAAGTATAAAATTCATTATTAACTCTATCATTTTCTATAATCATATCTATAGCACTTTCAACAAATATTTTTCCTTTATTAAAAAAATAAATCCCAACTGTAGCAAATTCACTAATAGCTTCTTTTTCTTTTACTTCTACTACCAAATCATTATTTAATTTTGCAAATGACCACTTAGGATTTTTTTCCTTGTCTATAAAAGTCAATATTGAACCATCTAAACCTCGTTTGAAACTATCATTAATAAAATCAGCTATATTAATATCAACAATCTGATCAGAATTTGCTATCATCAATGGCATATCATTATTAATATATTTTCTTGCATAAAGCACAGTACAAGCTGTTCCTTCTGTAAGTTTATCGATAGGAATAAATTCGACATTAAAATTATTTTTAATTTCATCAACTAACTTTTTTTCTTTAGTCAAATGTTCTTTTCTTGCTATTAAAATATATCTTGCATCTTTATATTTTAAATTTTCAAGCACTCTAACTATCATTGGCTTATCCAAAACATCGATAAAAGGCTTTGGTTTATCAAAACCAGCCTTTGCAAAACGACTTCCAAGTCCAGCCATAGGAATCACTATATTCATTGACATTCTCCCAAATATTTATCATTATTAGCCCCTGGAAGTTTTACGACAACATTTATTGCATCTTCTAAGGCTTCAAAATCTGTGACTTCACCTGGATTAATCATTACTATATCTCCTTTAGAATATATCTTATCATTCATTCTTACTTTACCACTAATAATAACAGTAATTTCGGTTGCGATTTTATGATGATGCTTTTCTTCAGTATCACCTTTTTTATATTCTTTCACGCCAACTTCCACATCATTAGTTTTAAAAACACTTGGATCGAAATTTCCTACAAACCAACCACGAATCATTTCATCTAATTTATAATTTTTCACAATCAACCTTTCGGAATATCCAAATAAGCACGTAACTCAACTATTTTTTCATCATGCCATTCTATAATATCCACACCTTCAAGTCTGATATCATCAAGTATTAAAATAAATTCTATAAAAGTTGTATTTTTATCTTGAAAAATATTTTTAGCACTAAAGCTTAGTTTATTACAATTTTTAAAAATATTTTCAATAGCTTTTAAGCATTCTTCTTTGCCTTCTATTCTTTTTACAACTGGATCTTCTAAAACAAAATTCTCATTTAACAAATTTGTTACTTCATTGATATCTTTTTTATTAAAAGCACTGATATATTTTTCAGTTAATTTTTTAAGCATTTTTAATCCTTTCATATTCATTAATTTTCGCATGAGAATAAAAAGTAAAATAACGATTTTTATCAATTGAAATATTTATAATTTTCTTATCTTGTAAAATTAATTCATTTAATGTTGAAGCAATAAAATATTTTCCTTCGTAATTAACATCTTTTTTAATCATATCAAAAGCTGATTTTACAAAAAAATCAGCCTTATTAAAATAATAAAATCCCGCTATTGCATTTTTACTTACAGGTTTTTTTTCAAAAGCTTCTAAAACAAAATTATTTTCATCGCATTTTACATAAGCCCATCTTGGATGAACACTCTCAAAACTCAAAACACCCGCATCATTTAAAGATAATTCTGAAATAACTTCATTTAAATCATACTCAAAAATTTGATCCATATTAACAATAAGCAAAGAATCATTTAAATTAATCTCATCAATAGCCATCAAAACAGAACAAACCATACCTTGTGTTTCATTTTTAAGAATGATAATTTTGCTTTGATTATTAGTTAAAACATTAATTGCATCATCTAAATGATAACGCTTTACATCTTCTTCTTTAAGTATAAAAATAAAACGTTTATTCTTGACATTTTCATAATTTTTAACAAAATGTTCTAACATGGTTTTTCCACAAATTTCGATAAATGGCTTTGGAAAACCGTCTTTTTCATTATCAAAAAAATAACTTTTACCCGCAATAGGAGCCACTATATTTAACATTTCAATTCCTCTTCAAATTTACAAATATGATTTTTAATATTTTCATAATTTACTTCACTAACTTCATCTACAATCATCACATTAGCCCCACTTGCCCTAGCTGCTTTTATACCATTTTCATTATCTTCTACTATCATGCATTCTTTAGGATTTAGCTTTAATCTTTCTATAGCTTTGATATACATTTCAGGGTCAGGTTTTCCTTTTTTTACATCTTCATTGGAAATATAAAAATCTAAATAATTTTCAAGAGCTGATTTTTTCATCATTACTTTAATGCTATTGCGTATAGAATTAGAACAAACTGCCATTTTATAACCTTCAAATTTTAGCTTTGATAAAGCATATTCATGATGGAACCTAGGTTTGCATAAACTATAAACTATTTCCATAGTGTATTGCTGTTTTAATTCATTTATAAAAGAATGTAGCGATTTAGGCAACCCTCTTTCCAATGAAAGCATTTTTAATTTATCCTTAGTTGGCAAGCCATCAAAAGTTGTTAAGTGCTCATATCTAGTAATTTCCATGCCAAAAAGTTTTAAAGCTCTATTTAAAGCTTCATAATGCCAATCTTTAGCTTCAATCAAAACTCCATCCATATCGAAAATAATGGCTTTTATCTTAGTCATTAAAGAATCTCCTTGCCTCATCAGGATAATCAGTGCAAATCATTAATTGTTCTTGTATATGCAACTCTTTTTCTATTTGTTTGTATTCTTGCCATTCTTTCTTATAATCTCTTTTATGAAGCTCTGGAGAAACTATACCAACTGATTTGCCGTTATCAATATGCTTTTTTATGGTATTTTTATCTATCCAATGTGAATAAAACTCATCCATCCAAATACCACAAGCTTTATCATAAAAACTAGGCTCTTTTTCATATTCACTTTGTCTAGTAAAGACATTAAAATTCAAATCAATATAAAGTAAAGCATCAGGAACTGACATATCAAATACAAAATAATTTGTAATTTTATATTTTTGAATAAGTTTCTTAAGTGGAATTTGAAGACCATCAGCCTTTATATTTAAGGCTAAAGGTAAATTTGTGTTATACTTTTTATAAAGCTTAAAAAAATCTTCTAATTTTAAACAATTTTCACTTGCCATATCATGTGATACGACTATACCCCCCCCCGCCACATCTCTTAAATCTGTTTCAAGACCGTATGAATTAAGAAAACTTCGATCAAAAGCAGTAATAGAATTTTTTTCATTATGATTATGCCAAAATCCTCTATGAGATATTATTATCACTTATTAATCCTTACTTTTTATTGCTTTAAATATTTTAATATATCATACCATACTTACTTCTTAAATTAGGTACATTTTCGCTTTAAAATTTAAAAACTATCTAATGGAAACACCAATCATTTCCTTAGTTACTAATATTATTGATTTATAATATTGATAAATTTCTAAGAAAAAATACTAATACTCTTGATTGATAATGTTAACTTCAACTTTTCTTCTCAAAAAATTACAATGCTCGACTTTTACTCTAATGTTAACTCTTGATCCAACTCCTTGCACATTTGTTCAAATTCTTGATAGTATTTCCAAGAAGCTACTATATCTGGACGATGTTGTTTAATATGAACAAGTTCTTTATCTAATATGTTTTTTAACTTAACTCTTAATTCTTTATTTTCTTTTAAATAGTTTAACACGTCTTTTTCTTTAAATAATTTCAATTCTTCAAATCTTGAATGAATAAGCAATTTTTTTACTACAATCCCTAAATATCTACGAATAAATGTTATAAAATATAAATTTTTAAGCAACCCTTCTTCATGTTTTATATATATTAAAATATTATTCAATGTTATAATATTATCAAATAAACAAGTAATATTGATCATACTTGATTCAGATGAGTTTAAAAATTGAGATTGTGTAATTAAAATTTTCACATTCTCTTTGACTATAGTATGAAATTTTTCTTTAATAAAACTTTTCTCTATAATTAAAGTTTTTGGGAGCAAATAAACAAATTTTCCGCCATTGAGAGGTTGTTCAAAATAAGAATAAATATCCTTTGGTAAATTAATATTAAACTGCTCTGATAATAACGGCAATGTTTTTTTTATTTCACCTGGAAGAATCTTTTTCATGTCAATATAAACAAGATCACTTATTGAGTAAAGTAAATTTATTTTAGTAGTTAAATTAAATCTTTCATGTCCTTTATCAATATACACTGGGGAATATAAACTGTCTAAGGTTGGATATGTATAAGAAATAACAATATTTTTTTTCCTATCATAAAATCTATAGCGAATACCTGTAAAAATATTTTTAAAAGATTCGTTTTGATTAAAAAATATTTTTCGATCAGGCATATATCCTCTATGATTGACTAAGGTTTTATAAATACTTATTGGATCTCGAACTATACATATACATTTAACTCTTTTTTGTATCATGTAACATAGTTTTTCTCTACCATCTATAGGAAATCCTGGTAAAGTCAAAACTGCATGCTCATGATAACAAGAAATTAAAAAAATAAACATCTCTAAATATTCTTCATGAGCTTTAATACGCTGAGAAAACCTTACTTTAAAACCACATTTTTGAAAAAACAAATTTAAAGCAGAGCCACCAGCACCAAAATTTCTCATATACACAAATTCATAATTATCAGGTAAAGGTAGATTCATTTCCCAAGCAAGTTCAGCTGGTATGTTTTTATAGTTTATTTTTTCTTTTTCATCATTTAGTTTTTTAGGATCAAGTAATGAAGGATAAGGATGGTTTTCTTTTTTATATTTTTCATTAAAATCATTTGATAATAGCCATTCTTCTATAAGATTAAAATTTTGTATAAAATAATTAAAATTATGGAAAATATTATCAAGTATAGGTTGATAATCTTGATGAATTTTTAATATATTTTGTATTCTTGGAAGTTCTTTTAAAAAGGCTTGCTTATTTTTAGAGATTATTTTAATGATATTTGGACTTAATTTCGCAAAATTATTAAAAATTTCTTTAAATATTTTAAATTCTTTATTGGCTTTTTTAATATTTTTAGCTAGTTTAAACATGCTTCCTTTATGTAAATTTTGAAAAGTTTGTATAAGAACTTCACCAAGCATATAAGATAAATGAAATTTATATTTTAAAGCCTGCTCATAATCGCTGCATGTTTCTAAATTTGGATATTTGAGTTGAGGAAAAACTTGTATGGTTTGTTGATAAATTTTTTGTTCTTTTTTGTGTTGTTTTTTGATTTTATAGAGTTTTTTAAATAATGCTATATACCCCCCCCCATATTTATAATTATTTCTTTGATGACTAAAGTCAATCATAACTTTGCCTAATTTATAAGCTAAATGATTTTTTATTCTTTCTATAGCTGAGTTTGATTTATGCATAGGGT
>NZ_NXBD01000056.1:0-2706 GCF_002383965.1 Campylobacter sp. 110
ACCCTATGCATAAATCAAACTCAGCTATAGAAAGAATAAAAAATCATTTAGCTTATAAATTAGGCAAAGTTATGATTGACTTTAGTCATCAAAGAAATAATTATAAATATGGGGGGGGGTATATAGCATTATTTAAAAAACTCTATAAAATCAAAAAACAACACAAAAAAGAACAAAAAATTTATCAACAAACCATACAAGTTTTTCCTCAACTCAAATATCCAAATTTAGAAACATGCAGCGATTATGAGCAGGCTTTAAAATATAAATTTCATTTATCTTATATGCTTGGTGAAGTTCTTATACAAACTTTTCAAAATTTACATAAAGGAAGCATGTTTAAACTAGCTAAAAATATTAAAAAAGCCAATAAAGAATTTAAAATATTTAAAGAAATTTTTAATAATTTTGCGAAATTAAGTCCAAATATCATTAAAATAATCTCTAAAAATAAGCAAGCCTTTTTAAAAGAACTTCCAAGAATACAAAATATATTAAAAATTCATCAAGATTATCAACCTATACTTGATAATATTTTCCATAATTTTAATTATTTTATACAAAATTTTAATCTTATAGAAGAATGGCTATTATCAAATGATTTTAATGAAAAATATAAAAAAGAAAACCATCCTTATCCTTCATTACTTGATCCTAAAAAACTAAATGATGAAAAAGAAAAAATAAACTATAAAAACATACCAGCTGAACTTGCTTGGGAAATGAATCTACCTTTACCTGATAATTATGAATTTGTGTTTTTAAATATTTTTGGTGCCGGAAGTGATGCAATGGATAAATTCTTAAGAGGTTGTGGAATTAGTATGAATGCAAGAGTTAATAATAATTATAATCGTTATTTAGATAGCTATAAACTTTTGATAAATAGTAAAAATTATAATGTTTTAGTTCTTTCTGGTCATAAAATTTCTAGCGATACAGATAAATTATTTTTTTTAATTATTAAAAAAGTTCCTTATTTATGCATTGTAAGAGATCCTATATCTTTATTAAAACCTTTGGTTAATCATCATCAATCCAATCCTAATATTATAAGAAGGATAACTTTAAATTTTGATTATGAAAATTATATAAAAAATGTAATTTTATATCATCAAACTTCTAAAAAAAATAATACAATAGAATATGGCTTTGGAAAAAAGCCAGACTTAAATAATTTATTAAGATATATAATTGGTGATGTCAATATGAATATATTAAATTGGAGGATTAAAACTTTAAAGCATTCCATTACAAAATTATATTATATAGATATGAATGACATCACACGAGAATATGCTTTTAATACATTTAAAAAGTTATCTCAAATTTTTAAATTTTCACAACCTGAAGATGAACTTTTTTTTAGAGCAAAAGTTTGTCGTAATGATATATTGGTTTTATTACCTTTTGTATTAGAAATTTATTTAAAAGATCATGGAAATTTAGTGAATATACAAGATAGAGATAGTGTTAAAATTTTAATATCGACACGCCAATTAGCCAAAGAAACATATAAAGAAAAGCGATGTATAGATATTGCAGATATGATTTTTCAAGAAAGAGTTTATTTTGATAACATTGTTTGTTTATGTACTCAGTGTGATTTTGATATTTTAAATAAAAATGTGAAATTATTTCATGAGGTGCAAAAATACATTCATAATTTTATTTATCATATGTATTGTCAAGAAAAGATTGAAAAGGCTAAATTTTTTGATGAAGAAGATATTTTAGAATATTTTAAAAAAAATAAAGATTTAGCATTTAAGTTGAAAAATATTTTGGATGAAGATTATGATCATATTAAACAACATCGTCCAGATATAGTAGCTTCTTGGAAATACTATCAAGAATTTGAAAAAATGTGTCAAGAATTGGATAGTGATATTAGTATAAATGAGTTATAATTAATTTTAAGATATTTATCTCAAACAAGGATGCCCCACCCTATGCATAAATCAAACTCAGCTATAGAAAGAATAAAAAATCATTTAGCTTATAAATTAGGCAAAGTTATGATTGACTTTAGTCATCAAAGAAATAATTATAAATATGGGGGGGGGTATATAGCATTATTTAAAAAACTCTATAAAATCAAAAAACAACACAAAAAAGAACAAAAAATTTATCAACAAACCATACAAGTTTTTCCTCAACTCAAATATCCAAATTTAGAAACATGCAGCGATTATGAGCAGGCTTTAAAATATAAATTTCATTTATCTTATATGCTTGGTGAAGTTCTTATACAAACTTTTCAAAATTTACATAAAGGAAGCATGTTTAAACTAGCTAAAAATATTAAAAAAGCCAATAAAGAATTTAAAATATTTAAAGAAATTTTTAATAATTTTGCGAAATTAAGTCCAAATATCATTAAAATAATCTCTAAAAATAAGCAAGCCTTTTTAAAAGAACTTCCAAGAATACAAAATATATTAAAAATTCATCAAGATTATCAACCTATACTTGATAATATTTTCCATAATTTTAATTATTTTATACAAAATTTTAATCTTATAGAAGAATGGCTATTATCAAATGATTTTAATGAAAAATATAAAAAAGAAAACCATCCTTATCCTTCATTACTTGATCCTAAAAAACTAAATGATGAAAAAGAAAAAATAAACTATAAAAACATACCAGCTGAACTTGCTTGGGAAATGAATCTACCTTTACCTGATAATTATGAATTTGTGT
>NZ_NXBD01000057.1:0-1580 GCF_002383965.1 Campylobacter sp. 110
TATTTTTATGGTTTTGGAAATGGAATTTTATTTAAAGCTTTATTGCAAAATAAAAATCATCAACATATTGTTGTTTTTGAAAAAGATATAGAAATCATTTGGATAATGTTTCATATCTTAGATTTTTCAAGTGAATTGCAAAGTGCAAGATTGATGATTTTGGAAAATGATAAATTACAAGCTCAAGATTATACTGAACTTTGCTCTTCTAAACCTTTCTTTCAATTTTCTAGAATTTATTTTTTAGAACTGATGAGTCATTATTATGAAAGATTTCATGAAGATATTTTAGGATTGAATAAAAAATTAGCAGAAAATTTTAAAAATTCTATTGTTTCTCATGGTAATGATCCTCTTGATGCTCTTCAAGGCATAGAGCAATTTGTTTATAATCTTCCTCAAATGATTACTCATCCTAGTTATAAAGAATTACTTTCTAAAAGAAAGGGTATAAGTGATACAGCTATCATTGTTTCTACAGGACCATCTCTTACTAAACAACTTCCTTTGTTAAAAAAGTATGCTAATAAAGCTACGATTTTTTGTGCGGATTCTTCTTATCCTATTTTAGCTAAACATGGTATAAAGCCTGATTATGTGCTTTCTTTGGAAAGGATTCCTTTAACTTCTGAATTTTTTAACAATGATTTTGGGGAATTTGATCAAGATGTTTTGTTTGTTTGTATAAGTTGGGTTTATCCACAAACCATAAAATATCTTCAAAAAAATAATAGAGCTTTTATACTTACTTCAAGGCCATCTAGTTTTATTGAAAATATCAATCTTTGCCCATATGGCTATGTAGGTTATGGGCCAAGTGTTGCACATATGGCTTATGAATTTGCAACTCATCTAAATTATAAAAACATCATTTTTATAGGACAGGATTTAGCTTATGCAAAAGATGGATTTTCCCATACTAAAGATTATAAAAATCTTGATAAACATGAAGGACATTTTCGAAGAGATAAGGGTAAATTTCAATGTTTAGCTTATGGAGGCAACGGAAAAGTTGAAAGCTCTGAAATTTGGACTATGTTTAGATTTTCTTTACAAAATACCATTTCGAAAAATATTGTTTCAACCACCTACAACTGCACCGAAGGTGGAGCAAGGATAGAAGGAACCATAGAAAAACCTTTTTTATGGGCTTGTGAGAATTTACTTGATAAAGATTTAAATAAACCTTTTGAAAAATTAGAACCTTTAAGTTTAAATAAACAAAATGAATTTTTACTTAAGGCTTATTATAAAGTTTATCAAAGTATTAAACATTGTAGAGATTTTAGTAAAATACTCAGCAATGATTTTGAAAATATACAAAGTATATATTTGAGTTTAAATGAAAAAGAAGAAGATTTAAACTTAGCTATTAGAAAAATAGATGAGTTTAAAAACAAACTTGAAGATATGAAACAAATGCAAGATTTGTATGAAATTTTAGGTCCTTTACTGACACAATTTGAACTAAACCTTGCAAGGATTTATGTTTTAAATCCTAAAACCAAAGAAGATGTTTTTAATAAAAGTATTCTTTGGATAAAAGAACATTTAGAATTTATGGAATTAGTTTATGGACA
>NZ_NXBD01000058.1:0-766 GCF_002383965.1 Campylobacter sp. 110
GATGGTCCTGTAGAAACAATGATAGCTGTATCACTTATACCCTTTCTTTTAGAAAGTAATTCTTTATAACTAGGATGAGTAATCATTTGAGGAAGATTATAAACAAATTGCTCTATGCCTTGAAGAGCATCAAGAGGATCATTACCATGAGAAACAATAGAATTTTTAAAATTTTCTGCTAATTTTTTATTCAATCCTAAAATATCTTCATGAAATCTTTCATAATAATGACTCATCAGTTCTAAAAAATAAATTCTAGAAAATTGAAAGAAAGGTTTAGAAGAGCAAAGTTCAGTATAATCTTGAGCTTGTAATTTATCATTTTCCAAAATCATCAATCTTGCACTTTGCAATTCACTTGAAAAATCTAAGATATGAAACATTATCCAAATGATTTCTATATCTTTTTCAAAAACAACAATATGTTGATGATTTTTATTTTGCAATAAAGCTTTAAATAAAATTCCATTTCCAAAACCATAAAAATATAATACAGGATAAAGTAGATATTTATCATTATAAGTATTTAGCATAGTTTGCAATTCTTTAATGGGATCTTGATAAAGTAAATTTTCATTATACCCCCCCCCATTATTTTTTATACTTGTATCTTTTAAATTGATATCTAGATTATCTTTACCTAAGATAAGTTCAAATTTACTTGATTTAATTTCTTTTAAACTTTCTTTTAAAAGAATATTGCTTAAAGCCTCAATGTTTTTGTTAAAGAGTTCTTTTTGAGTAGGGGTGAAGGTCATTGGAAATC
>NZ_NXBD01000059.1:0-9389 GCF_002383965.1 Campylobacter sp. 110
TTGATGATTTTTATTTTGCAATAAAGCTTTAAATAAAATTCCATTTCCAAAACCATAAAAATACAATACAGGATAAAGTAGGTATTTATTATTATAAGTATTTAGCATAGAGTTTAATTCATCAATAACATTTTCATAAAGAAAAGTATTATCACTTGTATCTTTTAAATTGATATCTAGATTATCTTTACCTAAGATAAGTTCAAATTTACTAGACTTGATTTCTTTTAAACTTTCTTTTAAAAGAATATTGCTTAAAGCTTCAATGTTTTTATTAAAGAGTTCTTTTTGAGTAGGGGTGAAGGTCATCATAAGCCCCATCCATCATCTACTACTAAGGTTTGCCCTGTGATAAATCTACTCTCATCACTAAGCAAAAACACCAAAGTTCCACATATATCATCTGCATCTAACATGCCTTTACTCGCACAACATTTTCTATAAGCTTTTAAAAAAAGTTCGT
The DNA here is from genome assembly GCF_002383965.1 of Campylobacter sp. 110. Classification (NCBI taxonomy): domain Bacteria; kingdom Pseudomonadati; phylum Campylobacterota; class Epsilonproteobacteria; order Campylobacterales; family Campylobacteraceae; genus Campylobacter; species Campylobacter sp. 110. Next base: position 464 of record NZ_NXBD01000059.1, read on the forward strand.
TTTGATTGTCTAAAATTCCCCCGCTTGCTAGGGTATTAACGCGTATGTTTTGATTAAAAAGCTCTTTAGCTAGCCAAGTACCCATGTGGTTAATCCCTGCTTTTATCACGCTATATTCTAAAGAGCTTTGCATGGAAGTGCCTTCATAGTTTTCAAATTTTGGCGCATAAACTCCCATGATGGAGCTAAGATTGATGATATTGCCATAGCCTTGTTGTTTAAAAAATTTCACAAATTCTTGAGCAGCCAGCATAAAGCCTGCTAAATGTAAATTTAAACTTTCACAAATTTGTTCGTATTTGAGTTCATAATAAGGCGTTTTACCCCAATCTTTGCCAAAAGGATAGCTTGAATTGACAAAAGCATCGATTTTACCGTATCTTTCATGACTTTTTTGAAGGGCGGTTTGTAAGCTTTCTTGTTTGGTGATGTCAAGTTCTAAGCTTAAAAGTTTTGTTTTAAAAGTTGTTTCTAAATTTTCTTGCAATTTTTTTAAGCATTCTTTGTTGATATCTGCGAGTATCACTGTGCCTTTGTTAAGAAGTATTTTTTGACAAAGTGCTTTACCTATACGCCCACAAGCTCCTGCTACAAAGATGATTTTATTTTCAAGCATTAAAAATCCTTTGGTGATAAATTTTTTAAAGAGATCAAAAACTCTACGATTTTAAAATCAAGCTCGCTATCTACATCAAAAGCCGTGCTTTCATCCATCACAAAAAGCCCTGTTTTTTCTCCAAAAACACTATCATTTTCTAAAAGATAATCCCTTTTAAAAATATAAATACTAGCGTTCATATCGTAGCATTTTGGGGCACTTTGGCGAGTGGTAAAACTTCCTTCTTTGGATTTTACCACTTTATCATTTTGTATTTCTATGAGATTAAAATAAGGATTGCGTCTAGCGGGAACTGCGGTGATGAGATTGGAATTGTCATTTTTAACAAAACTTTCATAAGCTTTTTTTATATCAAGGCTTGAGCGAAGCGGGGCTGAAGCATCCAAGTCTATGAGGGTTTCAAAACGCGTTTTAAAATGCTCTTCACTTCTTAGCAAGGCATCACGCATGACAGGAAGTTTTGCAGCCTTATCATTGGCAAGATGGGCTTCTCTTTTGAAAAAAACTTCAGCGCCATATTTTTGGGCTACACTTGCGATTTCATCGCTATCAGTGCTTATGACTATGTGTTTAAAAAGCTTTGAATTTTGAGCTTGTATGATACTATAAGCTATCATTTCAAGTTCGTTAATCTTTCTAATATTTTTGTTTTTAACGCCTTTGCTCCCAGCTCTAGCACAAATGGTACATAAAATTTCAGCCATTTTTTCTCCTTACTTCATCACAAAGTTCAAGTACTTTTAAAGCCTGCTTAAGATCGCAAAGTTCTTTGTCTTTTTCAAAGACTGCTTGATGTAAATTTTGAAGGGTTTTTATCGTATCGTTTTCAAAATTTAAGATTTTTTGACTTTGATCTTTGTGATAAATTTCGATTTTATTGTTTATCAAATCGGCTTTAAAACTTTTTTCTAAAGTATGGATGGTAATTTCTCTTTTGTTGAATTTAGAAAAATAGTCTAGTTCTATATGAATTTTAGCTTCTTGTGAATTTTTTAAAACCAAAAAGGCAAAATCATCGCTTGTTATGTCAAGCTCTGAAATTTTAGCATTTTGAGAGTATATAAGCTTTAAGTCTCCAAAAAGAAAAAAGGCCAGATCGATTTCATGAGAAAGATCGAGTAAAACCCCACCACCTAGCTCTTTTTTAGCACTGTAATTTTGTCTGTAGTCTAAAGCCCTCCAATGAGGCAAATAAGAATTACAAACCAAACTAGCAAAATAAATTTTTTCCTCTTTTAAAAGCTTTTTTAAAGCCACAATCACAGGATGAAAACGCAGTAAATACGCTACATAAATGTGATTTTTTGAGCTTGTGAAATTTTGCACCTTTTCAAATAAAGGTTTTTCTACGAGTATGATTTTATCTTTTACAAGCTCATTTAAAGTTTTTAAGGTGTTAAAATGCTCTGTAGTGATGTTTGCGATGATAAAAAGATCAAATTCATTTAAATGACATTCTTTTAAGGAACGATAGATTTGAGTTTTTTCAAACTCTTCTTTTTTAGCACTTAAAGAAAGCAAACTTACTTCATACTTTAAATTTTTTAAGGTCAAAAAATGCTTTTTTCCTATGCTTCCAAAGCCCATGATTAAGACTTTCATTTAAAATCCTCATTGGCTTTTAAAAACTCATCCGGCCTTCCAATGTCGATCCAATAATCATTGATGATATAGGTATTTACCTTACCTTTTTGTAGAGCGAGTTTGATGAGTTCGGGCATGTCTAGGTATTCATTTTTAGCAATTAAATTTAAAATTTCATTTTCAAGTACATAAATCCCCGCACTTACTAGGAATTTTTGGGTAGGTTTTTCTTCTATATTTTCTATAAAACCTTGTTTTTGAGTGATTACCCCATAAGGAATTTGTTGCTCAAACTCACGCACGCAAACACTCATTAAAGCTTTTGATTTTTTATGCGCTTTTAAAAGATTATTAAAATCAAGCTCGGTTAAAATGTCTGCATTCATGACGATAAAACTTTCTTTAAATTCTTGTTTTATAAGGCTTAAAGCCCCTGCTGTACCTAGTTTTTTACGCTCTTTAATATAAGAAATTTTAACCCCAAATTTTTGCCCTTTTTGAAAATAATCTTCTATGATTTGTTTTTTATAATTCACACAAAAGATAAAATTTTCAAAATTTTGGTTTTTAAGTCTTTGGATTATGCTTTCTAAAATGGGTTTTTTGCCTACTTTTAACATAGGTTTTGGAGTATCTTTAGTCAGCTCTTTTAAGCGAGATCCTAAGCCTCCAGCCATGATGACAATGGAGTTTGGATTGGTTTTTAAAAGCGATGAGACAGATTTTATGGAAAGAATTTGCCCTTTTTCATCTAAAACAGGAAAATCATAAATATCGGTTTTAGCAGAAATTTTTAAAAGCTGTTCTTTGCTTGTGTTTTCTTTTATGGTGATGGGATTTTTAGTGTAAATATCCTTGATACTATCTTTTAAAGTTTTGCCATTAATTAAAGCTTTTCTGATGTTTGAATCGCTAATGACTCCTAAAAATTTATCCTTTTTATCCACTATAATGCCTAGTCTAACGCGTTCTTGCCCGACTATTTTTAAAGCTTCTTTTATGCTAGAATCAGGGGTGAGTTTGAGTTTGTTTATATCCACACTAAGCCTTATAAATCGATGAAATTTTTATGTAAAATTGTATCTAAATTTACATTTTTTAGGCAAGTTTTTATGATTTTATTGGGATTTTTATCATTATCATAAGGGTTTTTAAAATTTTTTAAATTTTGTTTAAATTCTTTGCTTTCTAATTTTTCAAAAGCTTGATCAAGATCGTTGATTTCGCAATCAATGATATTTTGAGTTCTTAAACGCCCTTTTTGTCTATCGCCTATATTAATGCAAGGAGTTTTAAAAAAAGGACTTTCACTAATACCACTTGAAGAATTGCCTATCATGGCTTTGGCTATTTTCATAAGACTTAGGTATTTTTGTGAGCCAAGATTATCAAAAAGTTTAGCCTTGTGTGAGTTTTTTTGGCAATAATCTTGTAAAATTTCATTGATTAAAAGTCCATTTTCATCGGCATTTGCTTTGGTAAAAATCAAACTTGCATTTTTAAGGGTGTCAAGTTTTTTAAGTAAGGTTTTAATCTCTTTTTGAGTATTTTTTACATTTAAGGTTAAAGGATGATAAGTGATTAAGTAAAGTTCTTTATCTAGTTTCATTTCTAAGGCTTTTTCTAAATCTTTTTTGTTTAAAAAATTCATATTTTTTATGATAGTAGAAGCTAAAGAACCTATATTAAAAACCCTTTTTTCTTCTTCTCCAAGTTGCAAAAGCCTTTTTTTATAAATTTCATGACTTACAAAATGTAAATGTGACATTTTTGAAATGCTGTGTCTTATACTATCATCAATAGCCCCTAAAGTAAGCTCCCCGCCACATAAATGCACTAAAGGTATGTGCATCAAAAGACATACACTTGCTACGCTAAGCATTTCATAACGATCGCCTAAAATCACCACCATATCAGGTTTTAAGTCTTCAAAAGCATCGCTAAAAGCACTAAAAGCTAAACTCATGCTTTTGCAAAGGCTTATTTTATCATCATTTGCAAGTAGGATAGGAATTTTCTTAGTGATTTTAAATTCTTTTTCTATTTCTTTATAAGTGAGTCCAAACTCAGGGCTTAAATGCGCTCCTGTAGCGATGATTTGAAGGCTTAGATCTTTATCGTTTTGAATTTCATGACATAAATTTCTTAAAAGATACCATTCAGCCCTTGTTGCACTGACTATACAAATTTTTCTTTTACTCACGGATAAGCTCATCTTCTTTGTAGTTTTTAGTAGCAATCTTACCCAAAAACTCTTCATATCTCATAGCACTTATACCATTTGCGGGGCGTTTGGTAGTAAGATTTTCTTCGTTAAAAATTTCTCCTTTTTGTATATCTTTTTTGGCCACTAAACTTTTTCTTACTATGTTGATATTTTTTTGTTCGCTTTTGCTTGCTTTTTTTATGCCATCACCCATTGCCTTTTGTATTTGTCTTATTTGAGTACAAAGCGTTTTTAGTTCTTGAGGTTCTAAACTTGCTTTATGATCAGGCCCTGACATATTTTTGTCTAGAGTAAAATGCTTTTCTATCACGCAAGCTCCTAAGGCAACTGCAGCTAGGGAAATGTGTATGCCTCTTGTGTGATCAGAATAACCCACATCAAGCTTAAAAGCGTCTTTTAAGCTTTGCATGGCTTTAAGATTGACTTCATTAAAAGGGGCAGGGTATTCTGTAGTGCAGTGTAAAAGAGTGATATTTTGGCGTTTAGCGCCATTTTTGCAAAGCACATTTAAAGCTTCTTCTATCTCGCCTAAATTTGCCATGCCTGTTGAAAGTATGATTTTTTTATTAAGCTTTGCAATTTTTTTAAGATAGGGTAGATTGGTGATTTCTCCGCTTGGAATTTTAAAGATTTTTAAGCCTAACTCATTTAAAAGATCTACACTTTCAAGATCAAAAGGAGTAGAAAGAAAGGCGATATTGCATTTTTTTGCGTGTAAGATAAGCTCTTTATGAGCTTTAAGATCGAGTTCGAGTTTTTGCACCATTTGAAGCTGACTCTCATCATTAGCCGTGGTTTTAAGCTGATAGGGTGCTTTTTTAGCCTTTGTGCTGATGCAGTTTTTGGCTTTAAAACTTTGAAATTTAACAAAATCAGCCCCTGAATCTGCTGCGATTTCTATTAACTTTTTAGCTAAATTTAAATCACCATTGTGATTAACTCCTGCTTCTGCGATGATAAGAGTTTTTTTCATAGTTTTGCCTTTATTTTGCCTTAAAATAAAGGCAAAATTTTATTTTTTAATACCTACATAAATGTAATGGTGTGCTGATCCTTCAAAATTATAAAAATTAATAGGATCATAATCTCCTAAAAATAAAGTTTTAAAAGGTTGAAAAAGATTTTCTAGATCTTCGACTTTATCGATGAAATGTATAAAACTTGTTTCGTTTAATCTTCCATTAATTTCAACTTTACTCAAGCCATTTTTTTCTTCTTTTTGACTGTGGGAAAAATAATAATTTTTCTTGCTCATCATTGTAGCAAAAAGTATTCCACCCGTGTTTAAAAGTTCGTAAAATTCTAAAATATTTTGTTTGAGTTCTTTTAAGGGTATATAGTAAAGACTTTGATTTGCAAAGATAATATCCATATTTTCATCAAAAAGTCCTTTGATGCTAGAATTTGGTTCTATAATTTTACAATACCCCCCCCCCGCTAATATTTTGCTCCCAAATTTCTTTTAAACTTGGAACTATATCTATTCCAAAAGTTTTAAACCCTTTGCTTTGAAAATACGCTGAATGTACACCATTGCCACAACCAAAATCAAGTAAATTTCCATTTGTTTTATCGAGTTTGTATTTTAAAATTCTTTCATAAAAACGTACTACATGACCATCTGGAAAAAATAATCCGTATCCATTTTCATTATATTTCATTGTATAAGCTTCTAATGAGTTTTGCATTTTTTTCCTTTATATTTTTATTGTAATTTGTTTTTTAATTTAAATTCTCCAAAATCATTTTTATAAAATAAATCCATATTATAGCGTTTTTCTACTATTTTCCAAAATGTGGTTTTGCTAATACCTATGAAGTTGCAAAAATCTTCAACGCATCTATTGTCAAGCTTATGATCTCTTTTTTGCACGAGTTCAATGGCTTCTTTTCTGCTTAAAAGCCCATAGCGCACAAAACGAGCCGCATAATCACTTGCCATAGCATGACCAAATTTAGGGTATTTCATCCAAGCGTGTAGGATATAGCCTATACTATCAACTTGGTCAAAATTTTCTGCACACATTGTTCTATCCCATTCGCCTTCTAGATCAGTAAAACCACGAATTTTAGCAAAAATATAATTGCTATAAGAATTCCATTTTATAAAATAGCTCAGATAAATAGGATCAAGTTTATCGAGTTTATCTTTGCTTGGATTGAAAAAAAGTTGCAAATTTTCTTCTTTGATTTCATCGTCTATAAATTCATTTATATCTAAATCACTAGCTACACCATTTAAAAATATTTCTTTGGCACTAGGAGTTTCTTCGGCATCACTACCTCCATATTCATAACTAACATTTTCTCCATAAACCAATAAAGGTGTATTAAATTTTAAAGCCATAGCAAAAGGATAGCTGTAAATCAGTCTATCAATAAACCAAGTGGGTTTTCCATATTTTTCAAAGGTTTTTAGCATAACTTTTTTTTGAGTTTTGATATCAGGCTTTAAGCTAATAATATGACAACCAAAAGTTTCACTTAAATTTTTAAGATTTTTCTTACCTGCTTCAGTCATGGTGAAATTATCTTCAACGCTAAAAAGAATAGGATTCATTCCAAGTTTTTCTTTCATGATATGCACTTGAAAATGCGAATCTTTACCTCCACTTACGGCAATAGCACAATCATATTCAAATTTTCCATTCATTCTGCGGTATTTATCGCATAAGACTTCAAGCTCTTTAAACCTTGCTTTATAATCAATATTTTCTTTATTTTTATGATTGATACAAGCACTGCATATATTTTTGCCATTTTCATCTTTAAAAAATTTAAGTCCGGGTCTGGTATCTGGCATAACACAATAATCACAATATTTCATTTTTACTCCTATAAAGATTGTAAAAATAACTACCCCCCCCCCATTGCGGTATTTGAGGAAAAAATTATTTTTATAATCTTTACAAAATTTTTTATAATTTAAAGCATCAAAAACTATCCCACCTATGTAAAAAAAGCTTTCAAGTGTTGAAAATTTTTGCTTAAAATAAAACAAATTATCATCATCCTTCACCCCACCACCAAGTAGGATAAAATCAATATTTTTGTTTAAACAAAGTTCAAAAGAAAAATCAAGTAAAGCCGCATTGGCATTTTTTTCATTTTTATTTGCACTAAGATGATAGTAGGCAAATTTCTTACCTAAGAAAAAACTAGCATAGGCTAAAATTTCACCCCTATAACTTGCTTTTAAGATTAAGCTTTGTTTAAAATTAAAAAGCTCTTTAAAATAATCATCATCAAAAAAATAAAACTCACCTGCTTGATTTCTTCTCATGGTTTCATCGTAAAGTCTTTTAAAATCCTTAGCATCACTTGCCTTTGCCTTTGAAATTTCAAGTTCTTTTCTTGCTTTTTTCACATAAGTTTTTATTCTTGGACTATAATTGGCTCTGATTTGTTCTAAATTTTTATAGATTGGCACTATGACTATCTTTCTTTCTTTTAAGAAAAAATCAAGCTTTTTTTCATAAAAACTTAAATTTTTATCAAAAGGATGAAATCTTATAAAAAAAGCAACGATATTTTCCTTCAAAGCACGCTGTCTTAAATTCTCTAAAGCTCTCGTTAAAAAGGCTTTATCCATGCTATTGCTATAAATTCCACCATACCCATAAGGACTTTGCAAATCAAAAAAAGAAGTATTCTTTATACTTTTTTTATTGGCTACAATTTTTAAAAAATTTCCATTTTCTTTATAGACAAATTCAAAAACTTTTCCATAAAATTTTGCATATTCTTTTTGAAAATAAATGTCCTCGCCAAAATCATCACAAAAGAAATGATCATCTAATTTTTCAAGTAGAATTTTACTCATTTTCTAAAGCCTTGTTTTTAATAATCCCCCCCCCCCATAGCTTCCGTAGAGCTTTTTTCACCTTCAAAGATTAAAATTTCTTCTTTGATACTTTGCTTATCCTTTAAGGTTTGGGTATAAAAATTGATACATTTTAATTCTTTATAAAGTTCTTTTAAGCTTTTTTCATCATCAAAACGCAAAGAACCCATTTTGATGTAAATTCCGTGATTTGGCTCGAAAAAATCTCCTTTGTCAGCTTCATATCCAAAAACTTGCTTGGATAAAGCACTAGAATAAAACTTGCCACCCTTTTTAAGTTTTCTAACGGCTTTTGTGAAAATATTTTTTGACTTTTCTCTATCATTGCAACAAAGCGATGCCACATCTATAATGGCATCAAAACTATCATCTTTAAAACTATCTAATTTATCGATATAATCACCCAGTTCAATTTGCTTGATTTTATCACTTAAATTCTCATCTTTCATACGAGCTTTAAAACGCTCTAATCCTGTTTTGCTCCATTCTATACCACTTACACTAAAACCTTCTTTTGCACAAAACCATAAATTAGCTCCTGTTCCAAAACCAAGTTCTAAAATATTGATTTTACTTCTATCTTGCACATTATAAAAATTCCTTGCTATAAATCTTATAACATTTTCACTTGGATACTTGCCCCATTCTTTTT
>NZ_NXBD01000060.1:0-86985 GCF_002383965.1 Campylobacter sp. 110
TGATTCAGCTGCTTTAACGTTTACTTGAGTAACGGTAATGTTGTTTATAGTTGATGTAACTTGATTTTGCACCGAACCAATGTCGGCTCTGATTTGATCAAGATTTGTTATAGCTGTTTCAGCTATATCCATCACAGCCATAGCGCCTTTAAGTGTAGTCACACCTGCTGTTTCATCTTTTACTCCAAAAACACTTGTTTTCATAGTTGCAAACTGAGATAAGTTAGAACCACTTGAAAAACCTGAGCCTGCAGAAACATTATATACCTTAGAAAGTTGCGAAGTAGCTGAAATAGCTATAGCGTTTGCAAAACCTGTAGAATAATTTTTATTGCTACCTACAGAAAAACCTGAACCTGAAGAAAATCCACTTCCTGCGCTACTCATATAAGCGCTAACAGAAGAAAAACCAGCTAATATAATTCCTTTGTTTGCAGAACCAAATCCCATAGCATCAGCGATATTAGCATCAAGCTGTCCTTTTGACTCTCTTAAAGAAACAGAAGTCTGAGAGATAAAATTATTCGCTCCAAAACCTGCAAAAGAAAGACCTGTACCGCTGATTAAAATATCCTTACCATCATTTTTAACTAAAGATAAACGACCATAATTTTCCGTCATATTTGGATTGATAAAAGCACCTCTACCAATACTTCCTTCGATTTTAATCCCTCTACCTTCTCTTGAAGTAAGTAAAAGCTGTCCATTAGCATCGATTGAAGCTTCAACTCCGGTAGTATCTTTAACCGAATTGATTGCAGAAACTAAGGCTCCATTGGCATCACCATCTTTGTAATCTACTTTACCTATAGTTACCCCATTGATAGCAAAAGTATCTGAAGTAGATCCTTCTCTAACTGCTGATATACCTCTAGTTTCTACTGTAAAAGTAGCTCTAACACCTGTTTTATCAGCACTTTTATTGATCTCATCTGCTAAGGCTCCAAGTCCTGTTCCAACTGAAGTTGAAATCACAACTTTTTGAAATTTAAAATCATCTATACCATTGTAATTTTTAAGAGTAAATTCCACTTCACCACCAGATGTAATTCTTCCTCCTGTTTCAAAGCGTGTTAAACCTATCTTAGAAGATTGAGTTGCTCCTATAGTAGCTTTTATAGTTTGATTTGAACTAGCACCGATTTGAAATTCTTGATTGATAAAATTTCCACTTAAAAGTTGCTTACCGTTAAATGAAGTAGTATTTGCGATATTGTCAAGTTCTTCCATTAAACGGTTGATATCTGCTTGAAGCATGGTTCTTGTTTTTAGACTTTGTCCATCTTGAGCCGCTTGAGTTGCCTTAGTTTTAATTGTATCTAAGATTTTAAGTTGCTCATCCATAGCCTTATCAGCAGTTTGTAAGATACCTATAGCATCATTACCATTGTTGATAGCTTGACCTAAAGTATTAGCTTGAGATCTTAAACTGTCTGCTATCGCCATCCCTGAAGCATCATCTGCTGCGGAGTTGATTCTAAGACCTGAACTAAGTCTGCTTAAAGAAGCATCTAAACTTTTACTATTTAAATCAGCGTTTGCTTTAGCATTTAAAGCTGCAACATTGGTGTTAATACGAAATCCCATTTTAAATCCTTTTAAAAAATTTCAAGCTCATCCATGAACTTGTTAAATACCATATCGTGCAATCAAAAAAATATTTTATACTTTAGCAATAAAATTTCATACTTTTGACAAAGACTTGTATTTTTGTTCTAACTTTTCTATAAAATAAAGCAACCATTCATCATAAGCTTTGATATAAGCTGTGATGAAATGCGTTTTATCTTGTATATGAAGTTTTAATACATCAGCAATCATTTTTCCACGATAAGCAAAAGCTCCTCTTAAAACTTCATCCTGTATAAACTCATCTGTATCTAAAGAGTGATTAAAATTTTCTATGTTTTGATAGACTTTTTCTAAAAATTCTAAAGGCAAAAGAAAATCTTTACTGAGTATATTTTCTAAAATTTGTTTTAAAGCTAAAGCATCATTTAAAAATCTTTTGGCATTTTCTTGATCTTTTTGTATCTTTTCTTTGAATTTAACTAGGAGTTTATCACTTCTATTTTTAGTTAAACTTTTTGGAATATCAAATTTGGGTTTTTCTTTTGTAAGGAGTTTTTCACAACATTCTTTAAAGGAAAGTTCTTCAGTGAAATTAATCCTTGCTCCACCTTCAGTAGCATTGTAAAATTTAGCTTTTTGATCATTGCAAGCAAAAAGATATTCAAGTTTTATACGATAATCATTCCAGGTTATATGCGTTAAAACTTCTCCTTTACCTGCATAAGCTTGGACTTGTAATGTTGGTACAATTGTTTCTTCGCTAAATTGATCACCATAACTAAAACCTTTTGAGTGTGAATTTCCTTCTTCATCAAAGGCTAAATCTTGTCCTATCATGATGATATTTTTAAATCCTAAAGCCAAAGCTAAAGTATAAGAAAAATGACTCACATGGGTGCCTGTATCTATATAACCAAAGTCATTAAGATTGAAGCGTTGATAAAGGGCTTTATTTCTTAAAACAATCATACAATTTTCAGCATTTAAACTACGCACAACATTAGGATGTGTAGCACACTCAAGAGCGATAATGCTTTGTTTTAAATTTTCTTTATTTTGAAAAAATTTTATTGGCCAATCACTATAGTCTAAATTCGTAACATAATCAGGCACTATGCCTTCTTTCTCAAGCATACTTAAAGCCCCATCAGCACAAAATATCACTGCTTTATCTTGATAAGCTTTAAGTAAAGGAAGTTGTTTAGTAAGAGAAGGTCCTGCAGAAACTACTATAGCATTTTCGAATTTGTTTTTTCTTTCACTTAAGATTCTTTGAAAAGGAATGCTTTCAAGCATAGAAGGGATGTTTTGTAAAAACTGTCCATGTGTTAGCAAAGGTAAAAAACAAGTAATATCTGCATTCCTTATTGCTACACTTGCACTTTTAATACAAAGTTCATTTAAAGATAAAATAGAAGTTTCATAGTATTTAAGATAATAATGCGAGCTAATAAACATTTCATATAAACTTAAATACTCTAAAATACTTTGCTGATCAAAAATCATAGCAATTTGAATTTCTAAATCCTTTGCAACACAGTCAAATAATACAATCTTATAAACTTTCAACTCTTCACTCAAATCTATCGTACTTAAAGCTAGAATAAAAAGTTCTATTTCACTTTCAAATACAAAAAGATGTTTATAGTGTTTGGCTAAGTTTTTAATAAGCAAGGCATTGCCTATACCATAAATACATATAAAAGGATATCTTAAAGTTTTTTCTAAAATACTTTGATAGAAAAAATTTATTTCTTCTTCTAAGTTTTCATACATGAAAACATTATGAGTTTTATCATAGATATTTAAATTTTCATCTATATTAAAACGAGAACAAGTTTTATTTTGTATGAAATTTAAAAGTTTATTTCCTAAGGGTTCATTGACTCCACTTAATAAAGCTTGTATGTTTTTTTCTAGCAAATTCATGGAAGTTCCTTAAAAGAATCGATGATAATATTTATTCTTTGCTCTAATTTTTCCATAAAATAAAGCAACCATTCATCATAAGCCTTGATATAAGCTGTGATGAAACTAGCATGATCTAAAATATTTTCTTTATAAACTAAACTTATCTTAAGTCCTCGCTCATACATCACTGCTTTTAAAATACCATCCTGTATAAACTCATCTTCATCTAAAGAGTGATTGAAATTTTCTATGTTTTGATATACTTTTTCTAAAAATTCTAAAGGCAAAATAAAATCTTTACTGAGTATATTTTCTAAAATTTGTTTTAAAGCTAAAGCATCATTTAAAAATCTTTTGGCATTTTCTTGATCTTTTTGTATTTTTTCTTTGAATTTAACTAGGAGTTTATCACTTCTATTTTTAGTTAAACTTTTTGGAAGTTCAAATTTAGGTTTTTCTTTTGTAAGGAGTTTTTCACAACATTCTTTAAAGGAAAGTTCTTCAGTAAAATTAATCCTTGCTCCACCTTCAGTAGCATTGTAAAATTTAGCCTTTTGATCATTGCAAGCAAAAAGATATTCAAGTTTTATACGATAATCATTCCAAGTAATATGAGTTAAAACTTCTCCTTTACCTGCATAGGCGGGGACTTGTAAAGTAGGCACAGTTTTTTCTCCGCTAAATTGCTCGCCATAACTAAAACCTTTTGAGTGTGAATTTCCTTTTTCATCAAAGGCTAAATCCTGTCCTATCATGATGATATTTTTAAATCCTAAAGCTAAAGCTAAAGTATAAGAGAAATGACTCACATGAGTACCTGTATCGATATAACCAAAGTCGTTAAGATTGAAGCGTTGGTATAAAGGATCATCTCTTAAAATCACACTTTTATTATCTAGTGAATAAACCAAACTAGGATGCGTGGCGCATGAAAGCATATTTAAAGAAGTTTTATTTTCTTTATTTTGAAAAAATTTCATTGTTAGATCAGTAAAATCTAAATTCGTAACATAATCAGGCACGATGCCTTCTTTTTCAAGCATGCTTAAAGCCCCATCCGCACAAAAAATCACTACTTTATCTTGATAAGCTTTAAGCAAAGGAAGTTGTTTGGCAAGAGAAGGTCCTGCAGAAACGACTATAGCATTTTCAAATTGGTTTTTTCTTTGGCTTAAGATTCTTTGAAAAGGAATGCTTTCAAGCATAGAAGGGATGTTTTGTAAAAGATGAGAATAACACTCAAAACCGATGTTTAAATTAGAAATTAAATTTCTTACTATGACTTCTATATTTTTCTCGCAAAGCTCATCTGCTCTATGCCAAATATCCTCATAAAACTTTTTGTAATAAACATTATTTACAAACATTTCATACAAACTTAAGTACTCAAACATATCTTTCATATCAAAAAGTATAAGCAGTTGAATATCTACTCTTTCTTCTTCGATATCCACAAGATAAATTTTTCCACTACAAAGCTCTTCACTCAAATCTATCGTGCTTAAAGCCAAGATAAAAAGTTCTATTTCACTTTCAAATACAAAAAGATGTTTATAGTGTTTGGATAAATTTTTAATCAGTAAAGCATTGCCTATACCATAAATACATATAAAAGGATATCTATGAGTTTTTTCTAAAATACTTTGATAGAAAAAATTTATTTCTTCTTCTAAGTTTTCATACATGAAAACATTATGAGTTTTATCATAGATATTTAAATTTTCATCTATATTAAAACGAGAACAAGTTTTATTTTGTATGAAATTTAAAAGTTTATTTCCTAAGGGTTCATTGACTCCACTTAATAAAGCTTGTATGTTTTTTTCTAGTATGGTCATTGGGTTTCCTTAAAATTTATCTATTTTTAGTGATATTTTGTCATCTTTTTCGCTAAATTGATACAACAAATCTTCACAAGGATAAGAGATACATTTTTCTTTACAATCTTTTTTTGGATTTTGTTTTATTTTTTCTAGCATTAAAGGAAATTCTTTAGAAATCAAAGTTTTCATAGACATTCCCATACCGTGTTCTAAACTTTTGATAAATTTGCCATCAATTTGATCTGGATTTTTTATCATATAAAGCTCTGTGTCAAATCCAAATTGTTTTAAATATTTATAAAGTTCTAATTTTTCATCAGGTGGAGCTATTTCTTTATCATAAAAAGAATGATAGCTTGTATAATATGGTTTTGGATAGCTACTCTGAATTTCAAGATGCTTTGGTTCTAAGATATATCTTATCATTCTTCTTGGCACTGAAAAAAAATTATTTAAACTAGAATTACTTGTCCAAAAAGTTTTATCAGAGCAATAAGTAAAAATATGTTTAAAAAAATTAGCTGTTCCAAAACAATAATATCTCATAAAATCAATTTCTTTTCCAAATCCTACAAGACGCCAAAGAAATTTAGCATAACTTGAGTTATCTATAACTCCATCTATAAGCCAAGGCGCAATCTTAGCTGCTAAATGTGCCAAATACCCACCATGAGAACTACCTATCATAATAACTGGTATACCCCCCCCATAGTATCAAAAGGAGCATGTTTTTTAAGATAAAGTGCGACATTTAAAAGATCTTGAGCTTGCATGATCCCAAAATTTTGATATTCGTTTTTTGTTGGTTGCAAACTTAGATGAATGCTTAATTTAAAATTTGGATTAATTAATTTTTGGTTTTTTTGTTCTTCTAAGATGTGATCAACTTCTTTGAGTGTTGAGCTTAATTCTTCTAAAGAATTTAACTTATCTAAATTAACTTGTATATTTAAAGCTTCACAACTTGTTTTTAAAATAAGTTTGTCTATATCATCCATAAAAAAGCTTGATCCAGTTTGCGGGCGATTTCCTATACAATGATAATTCACACTAGCTACAGCTGCATTATACTCACCAGCCACAAATTCAGCCAAGTGTTCACGGTAATTTTCATCCGCATCTCCACCAAGCCCAGGGATGATAAACACTAAAGCTTTTATTTCTTTTTCATCATCAAAACAAAGCTTAAATTCAAGCTTTGATTCTCTTTTTATACCAAGTTCTACATCATCACAAGAGTCGATCTCATAAGTTTTACTCACTATCATTACATTCCCCCTATTAAAAGATAAGTTTTACTCGCTAGGTTTTTAAAATTTTCATTCTTACTTAAAATCACACAAGCTTTATTACTAGAAGAGCTTGTAAAGTCTATATTTTCTAAATCTTCATGGCTTTGATTGGCTGCGTTAATGATAGCATTTTTACTTACTTCATTGCTTGAAATTCCCATGAGTATAAAATCAGCTTTATTTATAAAAACAAGTTTTAAGCATTCTTTATCATCGCCTACGCGAAAATTTACTTCTTTTATACCGTTAAAATTACTAAGATCAACATTTTCAATCCCGCTTACATTACTCATCGTTTTTATAGAGCTTAAATGATCATTTTTTAAAGTATAAATGCTTATATCATTGATCAAAGTTTTAAGGTTGTTTAAAGACTTGCTAACTTCAGCTTCATCCTTACTTGAACTCATTTTTGGCAAAGCAATAGCGGCTAAAATTCCCAAAATAACGATCACAAAAACAAGTTCTAATATAGTAAAAGCTTTTTTCATCTATATCCTTGAAAAATTTTTATTTTTAGGGCTTAAAATATCTTCTTCTACACTTATAAATTCCTTTTTTTCATAAGCATCAACTGCGGCTCTTGCTATCATCAAAGCATTATCAGAGCAGAATTTTAAAGGAGCTAGTTTTAAATTTGCATTATATTTTTGACATAAATTTTGCAAACGCGAACGCAAGTTAAGATTTGCACTAGCTCCACCTACAACGCCAAAATTTTTAAATTTATAAAGATTAAAAATTTTTTCTAATTTATCCATGATATGATCACAAGCTGTATTTTCAAAGGCATAAGCTATTTCTGCTTTTGTGTCTTCATTTAAATTTTCATGTTTTAAAATTTCCAAACGCACTGCATTTTTAAGCCCTGAAAAACTGAAAGCGAGTTCTTTAGAATGCTTTAAAGGTGTGTTAAAAGAGATATTTTTAAGTTTGGCATTTTTTGCTAAATTTTCTATAAGTACTCCGCCAGGATAGCCCAAATTCATCATCTTAGCTACCTTATCAAAACTTTCGCCAAAGCTATCATCATTGGTCCTTGCTAAAATTTCTATTTTTCCATCTTCCTTAAGATAAAGAACCTTAGTATGCCCACCACTTACAAGCAAAATTCCCATATCAAGATAAATTGGCTCTTCCAAAAAAAGACTATAAATATGGCCTTTAAGATGATTGATAGCCATTAAAGGCAAATTAAGACTAAGCGCTAAAGTCTTTGCCATACTTATGCCACTAAGCAAAGAAACACTAAGTCCAGGTTCATTTGTCACAGCTATGGCACAGAGTTTATCAAAATACCCCTTGCATTGCTCAAGTATCCTTGGCAAGGCTTCACTATGAAGTCTTGCTGCAAGCTCGGGCACTACTCCGCCATAAACATTGTGCTCCATTTCTTGAGAAATTTTTTTATGAAATTTACATTCTAATGTATTTTTATCAATGATAGCTATAGAACTATCATCACAAGAACTTTCTATAGCTAAAATAAGATTTTTCATTCAAATTCCACTAAAATAGAACCTAAGAATTTATCTTTTGATCTTGCCATTTTAAGAGTATTTAAATCCAAATTTTTAGCATTTTTGATCAACTTGCTATTGATATTTGCCTCTAAAAGTTGTTGCAAATTTGCCCCTCTTAACTCATAAAATTCCACTCTATAAATTTTACCTGCCATATCTAAAGAATAAGGCTTTTGCATATTTTTTTTAGAAACTAACATATTGCTTTCATCTCTGCCATGATCAAAACCTATGATATTTACACGCACACCTTTAATCCTTGGCACAAGAAAATTTTCTTTAACTTGAAGTTTTGTTCCAAAATTAACTATAGTTTCATTGCCATCTACTTGTAGAGTTACTTTATCAAAAGGATTGCTAAATTCAAGATATTCAGGATAAAGTCTTGTTTGAAATCGGTTGCCATATTGGATATAAAAAGAATTATTTTCAGCTATAACTGCAGTAAGCTCATTGCTAGTATTATAATTTAACTCCTTATTAACAGGAAAAGGTACATAATTGATAACTTGTCTTGGATTTTTTAAAGAAAGTAAAATTTTATCATCAAAAAGCTTGACTTCAAGCTCTTGATTAATGGCTTTATCAACACCTTGTGGGGTAAGTTCAAAAGTTCTAGTAAATTCAATTCCTGCTGTTTTGAGATAGTTTTCAATAGCCAAAAGATGATAATAAGCCCTTAAATTTACAGGCAAATTTTTACTCGCCTCGTTGGCAAAAGCGGCTTTGCGATTGGATATAACAAAATATGTTAAAGCTTTTAGCATTTCAGCATCACCAAGCTCTTGAGTTTTAGTATTTTTAAGATGATAAGCATGTTTTGGATCAACCAAGGAAGCATTGACACTATTTACAGTTTGAGTGGCTATGCTTTCAAGATCAGGATATTTACTAGCATTGATTTCATTTGTATCAATCACACTTGAATTTCCCCAACGCTTAGGATTTTGCATCGCATCGATATAAGTGGGTTTATAAAAACCCCAACCATCGTGAAGATTGATCACCATGCTAACTTCAGGAAGTAAAATAAGCTCTTTAATGCGTTTAACTGTTTGATAATCAGGATCTTTTGGACTTATGCTTGCAAATTTGCGATTTAAATCTCCATTTTTCCCGCGTGAGCGTTTAATAATGCTATCAAAAGCTAAATTAGGAGCAACTATGATTTTACCCTTAGTGATATTATAATCACTCAAAAGTAAGCTTGCCGCATGAAATCCACCAGGCTCATCGCCTTGAATTCCTCCAAAAATCAAAACCGTATTGTTATCATCTAAGCTTTTTCCATTCTCTCCCACGCTAAATTCTAAATCTAGAGCAAAAAGTCCGCTTATAAAAAAAATAATCGATATAAAAAATTTCATTTCATTCCCCTTAAATACTCTCTTGTTTTATAATCATACTCAAAAACCTCATCAATACTTGAAATTTTAGGCACACCAAAATGATCCAATGCTTTAAAAACAATATGAGCGATATCTAAAAATTGTATTTTATGATCTAAAAAATTTTGCACTCCAATTTCGTTAGCAGCATTGATAATCACGCCTAAATCAGGATTGTTTAAAAGCTCGTCTTTGAGTTTAAAAATAGGATATTTTTTCGTGCTGATTTTATAAAATTTTAAACCAGAAAGTTTAACAAAATCAACCGGCTCTAAAATTTTACTATCATGCTTAGAAAAAATAGCCTCTGATATAGATAGTTTCATATCAGCCCTTGAAAAATACGCCGTACTTGCACCATTTTTAAACTCACACATGGCATGGACTAAAGATTTTGGTTCGATGAGAGCATCGATATTTTTAAAATTATACAAATGATAAGCTTCGATGATTTCAAAAAGTTTATTTGCCATTGTTGCACTATCTATCGTGATCTTTGAGCCCATATTCCAATTTGGATGCTTTAGAGCATCTTTGACACTCACATAACTTAAATCTTTAATTTTGTGTTTATAAAAAGCTCCGCCACTTGCGGTAACATAAAGCTTTACTATGTCTTTTTTACCCTCAAGTAAAAATTTTAAAGCCGAATGCTCACTATCTACGGGTAAAAATTTCGCACCTTTTAGAAATTTTCCAGCAACGACCAAGCTTTCTTTATTTGCCAAGGCGATTTTTTTGCCAAGTTCCTTTGCTTTTAAAGTGCTTTTTAACCCTGCAAAACCCACAATGGCATTGAGCAACAAATCATCTTCACACAAGCTTAAAATTTCTTCTAAGCCCTCTTGTCCTACAAAAACTTTATCGTGTTTTACTAAATGCTTATCCTTAGAGTTTTTAATCGCTACAAATTGGGGTTTAAATTGTTCTATTTGCTCATTTAAAAGACTTATATTTTCCCCGCAAGCAAGAGCAGAAATCTTGATATTTTTTAAAGTGGCAAGTTTTAGGGCATTAAGCCCTATACTTCCTGTACTTCCAAAAACTATCATAAAAGAGCAACCATCACAAAAGCAGCGATAATCACCGCATCAATTCTATCTAAAATTCCACCATGCCCTGGTATAAGATCTCCACTATCCTTTACACCCGCTTCTCTTTTAAAATAACTCTCAAGCAAATCACCAATGACTGCAAAAAATGCTACAAAAAATGAGCAAAGCAAAGAAAGATAAAAACTATAAACAAAAATTCCTATCAAAGTGCCCAAAATACTCGCACAAACAAGACCACCTATAACGCCTTCTAGGGTTTTGTTAGGACTGGTTTGTGAAAAAGGAGTTTTTCCCAAAAGCTTGCCTATAAAATAAGCCGCACTATCGCAAATCGCAACAATAGCAATCAACCAAAACAAAGCAAACATTCCATTATCTAAATACACCTGCCAAAGCGCTAATACAGGCAAACTCGGATAAAGATAAAGCAAAACAGCTTTTAAGCTAGGAGCTTTTTTGTATACAAGATAGCCCAATACCAAAAGCGCTGCTAAAGCACCAAAAGCCAAAGGATTTTCACTAATAGTTCCCAATATAAAGGCTAAGGCTAAAGGGATAATGCTTACATTTTCTAAATGAAATAATTTTTTTGCCTCATTAAAAGCTAGATACAATATAAACGCAAAAACAATAAAATTGATAATAAACTGATCGATTAAAGCAATGAGTATCACTGCTATAGCCATCACTACGCCCCAAATAATTCTTGCTGCATTAAACATTTTTTTCCTTATATACTGATATCTATATGATGAATACTTTGTGCATTTTTAAAGCTGGCTTCTTCTGTTTGCTCTTCTAAGTTTTCATCCTTATCATCTTTTTTCGCTTCTTGTTTTTGTTTTTTCTTTTTTTCTTCTTGCTCGGCTTTTTCTTTGATCTCTTCTTTGATTTCATGAGTTTCATTGACTTTTTCAAGCTTGTTTAAGGCTTTTTCTTTTTCATTAAAAGCTGTCATATTTAATGAAGCCGCAAAACCTTCTTTTGCAAGCTCATTACTCGTTTGAGTGGCAGGATAAGCCATATTTTGATTAACAAAATTCATATTTCCTATTGGGCTAACTGGCATTTTTAATCCTTTGTGATATTAATACTTTTAAAATTTGTATATTTTACAAACGCCTTTTGCTGAACCTTAACAAAATTCTTTAAAGTATAATCGACCCAATATGAACCTTTCTTTAATCCTGAAAAATTCACGCAAAGCCTTGCGCTAAATTCTATCACTTCTTCGCTGATTTTTTGCTTGTTTGAAATAATTAAAACATGAGAACTTGGAATATCTCTTACATGCAGCCACAAATCATCTTTTTTTGCGCTCTTTAGCAAATTTTCATTGCCTTTTTCATTTTTGCCTACGCAAATTTTAAACTCATTAAAATAAAAATTAGCTATGCCATTATCTTGCTTGTTTTCTTGATTTTTCTTGGTGCTTTTTTTAGGCAATAAAATTTCAAGCTCAAATTCATTTTTAGCCTTGCTTAACATTTCTTTTAAGCCATAAGCAAACTCTAATTTTTCTTTTAAATTTTCTCTTTGTAAATTTAAATTTCTAGCTTTTTGTTCTAATTTTTTAGCATTTTTATACAATAAATTAGCGCTTTCTTTTGGACTTAAATCGAGTTTAAATTTTACTTTTTTTCCTTCAAAATCATCAAGTTCAAATTCTCTTTCGTATTCTTTTAAAATGCTTAAATTAGCAAATAAAATATCCGCTTGCTTTCTTAAATTTAAAGCTTGATCTAATAAAACTTCTTCTTTGTCTAAAGCAAGATAAAGCTCTTTTAAATTTTCTATTTTTTTATCGATTTGAGCGAGTTTGAGTGTTTGAATTTGCTTGATTTTATTTGCATGTAAAATTTCAAATTTTTGAGTAAAATAATCTTTAAAATTTTTTATTTCTTCAAATTTTTCATCCATTTTATAAGGCTTTAAAGACTCTAAAATCACATTAGGTTTTACAACACGATAACTTTTATCAATATGCCTTAAAGCCTCTATGATCAAATCTTTTTCATCTGTAATAATTACATTGGTATTTTTACCTGTAAATTCAAAATAAATCTTGCTTTCATAGCTCTTATAAGCTTTATCTACCTTAACACTAAAACACAAAATGCGATTATCTTGAAGCAATTTCACCTCTTTGATAAAAGCATTATTAAAGTATTTTTTTAGCATAAAATCAAAAGGAGCGTTATAGTTTTTACTCATTAATTTTGCAGTATAAATAGCACTCATTCCACGAGTTAAATCAAAAATAAATCTTTCTCTATTAAAGCTTAGCTCTAAAATATTATCATTAACACGCTTGATAAAATCGATTTTTTTAAATTGGGAAAAAAAATTTTGTAATTGCATAAGTTCTGTGTATTTCATAAAAGAGATTATAAGATATTTTTGATGAATTTATGATAGAATTGAAATAAAAAAGGAAATTTTTGAAACTTGAAAATTTAAATTGCGTGATTTTATGCGGTGGTAAATCAAGTCGTATGGGAGAGGATAAAAGCAAATTGATTTTTAAAAATCAAACCTTAACCCAATTTCAAGTAGAAAAATTTTCAAAAATATTTAAAAATGTTTATGTGAGTGCTAAAGAGGACAAATTTGGAGCAAAATTTAAACTCATAAAAGATTGCCCTGAATTTGAGATTTATTCCCCCATGCTTGCACTTTATTCTATACTTTCAAATTTTAAAGATGAATTTGTTTTTATTTTAAGCGTGGATAGTCCTAATCTAAGTGATAAAGAACTTTTAAAGTTCTTGCCTTCTTTAAAGCAAGACTATCAAATCATCATTGCCAAAACTCCTTCACATAAACATCCTTTATGCGGATTTTATCACAGCTCTGTAGCTCACTTTTGTAAAGAATTGCTAGAAAAAAATGAACAAAAAATCGCTTTATTATTTTCTAAAGCAAAGACCCACTTTGTAGATTTTGAGGATGAAAGTCCTTTTTTAAATCTTAATTTTTATCAAGAATATGAGCAATTTAAAAGCGAGTACGAGTGAAAAAAATTCTTTTTTTGATATTTTTTTATAGTTTGGTATTTTGCGATGATTTTGAACAAGCTTTAGAATTTGAGAAAAAAGGACAATATAAAAAAGCTATGCAAATTTATAAAAAACTAGCCTTGCAAAATTCTCCTAAACAAGATTTAAAAGAAAATAATGCTTCTTTACTTTCAAGCATAAAGCACGAAACACAAAATACCCAAAAAACACCTAGCACAAAAGAGGATTTTTCGCGCATTGCTTTGGCAAATTATTTAGGAGAAAATTCAAGTTTTAATCCCCTTGGAATCAGCTCATATAAGATGAATTATTTCCTACCTTTTGCTTATAGTTTTGGCTCATTAGGCGGGGAAAATAGAAAAACTGAAATGAAATTTCAACTCAGTATTAAAAAAAGATTATTTGAAGATTTGTTAGGATTAGGTGAAAAATATTATGTAGGCTACACTCAAACATCTTGGTGGCAAAACTATAAACATTCCTCACCCTTTAGAGAAACAAATTATCAACCTGAATTTTTTGTAGATATTCCTTTGCATTTTGAAGATTATAAATTTCTTAATAATCTAAGAGTAGGAATTTTGCATGAAAGCAATGGCAAAGGAGATGAGAATTTAGAATCACGCTCTTGGAATAGAATTTATGCTTCAAGCGTGTTTTTATATCAGCGTTTTTTATTTGTTCCTAGAATTTGGTATAGAATTCCTGAAAACAGCGAAGATGATGATAATCCTGAAATCACACATTATATGGGAAATTTTGATATCAATATAGGGTATTTAGGAAATGATTATTTTATAAATCTCATGCTAAGAAATAATCTTGATTTTCATGACAATAAAGGCGCTGTGCAAGTGGATATAGGATATGATATTTTTGATAATGGAATTTATTGGTATTTACAATACTTCAATGGCTATGGAGAAAGCCTTATAGATTACAACAAACGCTTACAAAGACTTTCTACGGGATTTTTGATTTCATATTAAATTTAATTTTCTTTTTTGTAGATTAAATTAAAACAATCAATTGAGATTTTATAAATTTTTATAGTTTTTTAAATTATTTTATTTTAAAATACGATTTTATTTTTGATAATTATTATTACTATAAGGAAAAAATTGCTTTTTAAACACTTGTTTAGTTTAAATATTCTTTTAATTTTACTTGTTGTTTTTGGAATGATAAGCTTATTTATAGGGGTTATTCGTATCAATTTAGACGATATTTTTTCACTCAGCGCTACCCAGCTTGAAATCATTTTGCTTACAAGAATTCCAAGGCTTATTGCAATTTTACTTACAGGTATGAGTCTTAGTATATGCGGACTCATCATGCAACAACTCACGCAAAATAAATTTGTTTCCCCAACTACCGCAGGGACTATGGATTGTGCTAAATTTGGCATTTTGATTTCTTTAATATTTTTTGCAGGAGCTTCTTTTTTTTACTCAAGCTCTCATCGCATCTATTTTTGCTCTTTTAGGTTCTTTTATATTTATTCAGATTCTAAGAAAAATTAAACTTAAAGATGTGATTTTTGTGCCTTTGATAGGCTTAATGTTTGGTGGGATTATAAATGCTATAACCACTTTTTTTGCTTATGCTTTAAATTATATACAAAATATCCAAGGCTGGCTACAAGGCAGTATGGCAAATGTTATGCAGGGAAATTATGAATTGCTTTATATTTCTTTACCGCTTTTTATACTTGCTTATTTTCTAGCCCATAAAATCACTATAGCAGGTATGGGAGAAGATCTTGCTTTAAATCTTGGAGTTTCTTATAATACAATCTTATTTTTAGGCTTAATAATAGTTTCTATTATCACTAGCGTAGTGATTGTAAGCGTTGGAGTTATACCTTTTTTAGGTCTTATCATTCCTAATCTTGTTGCCATTTATCGCGGGGATAATCTTAAGAAAAATCTTATCTATATAGCATTATGCGGGGCTTTATTTTTACTTATTTGCGATATTATCTCAAGGCTTGTGATTTTTCCTTTTGAAATGCCTTTGAGTATAACCACAGGTGTTTTGGGCTCTTTGATCTTTATTTTTCTTTTACTCAAAAGGAAAACTTATGCGTAAAAAAATCTTAATCTTAGCTTTTTTAACCCTTATAATGGCACTTGTTTTTGTATTTGCAGGTTTAAAAGATTTTGATGAATACGCATTAAAAAATCGCTTTTTGCAAATCGCAGCTATTGTTATAGTGGCTATTTGTATAGCTGTATCAACTGTGATTTTTCAAACTCTTTGCAATAACAAAATTTTAACCCCTGCCATCATAGGCTTGGATTCTTTATATATGCTTCTTCAAAGCGCCCTTGTCTTTTCTTTAGGTTCTGCAAATTTGAGTGTATATAGAAATGATATTAATTTTTTAATCACTCTAGCTTGTATGGTTGTATTTTCTTTAGGACTTTATAAAATTCTTTTTAGCAGTGATAAAAGTATTTATCTTATCATGCTTTTAGGTTTGATTTTTGGAACACTTTTTAGCACGCTAAGCTCTTTTTTTGAAATTCTTATCAATCCCGATGAATTTATGATTATCCAAGGAAGAATGTTTGCAAGTTTTGATAATGTAGCTTTTGATGTTTTAGCCCTTGCTTATATCGTAACTTTGCTTAGTTTTATTTGGATTTTTCGCTATATGAAATTTTTAGACCCTTTAAGCTTGGGCAAGGATTTATCCATAAATTTAGGGATAAACTATCAAAAAATTTCAAAACATCTTATGATAATAATTGCTATTTTAACTTCTATTAGCACAGCACTTGTGGGTCCCATCACCTTCCTAGGACTTTTAGTAGTAAATATCACTTACGAACTTTTTAAAACTGCAAAGCATAGCATTTTACTACTTGCTTGCATACTCATTAGCATTTTAGCTTTACTTGGGGGAGTATTTTTTGTCTCTAGAATTTTTGATTACAATACAACCATAAGCGTTATTATCAATTTTTTAGGTGGAATATATTTTATCTATCTTGTATTAAAAGGCAATAAACTATGATAAGATTACAAAATATCACCAAATGCTACGATCAAAAGGCTATCATTTCAGATCTTAGTATCGATTTTCATAAAGGAAAAATTACTTCCATTATAGGGGCAAATGGAGCAGGAAAATCTACTCTTTTAGCTCTTGCAAGTCGTTTAATCAAACCCGATAGTGGGCGAATCTATATCGATGGCATGAATTTAGCACTATACAAAGAACAAGATCTTGCGCAAAAAATTTCCATTCTTAAACAGCAAAATCATATTAATTTAAGATTAAAAGTTGAAGAATTGGTCGCATTTGGACGCTTTCCACACTCTCAAGGAAGACTTAATTTAAACGATAAAATGAAAATCGATGAAGCACTTGAGTATATGGGACTTAACACTCTAAGAAATGAATTTTTAGACAGCTTAAGTGGGGGACAAAAACAAAGAGCTTTTATAGCAATGATTATCGCTCAAGATACTGAATTTATCATGTTTGATGAACCTCTTAATAATCTTGATATGAAACATAGCGTACAAATCATGCAACTTATGAAAAATTTAGTAAAAGACTTTAATAAAAGCATAGCCGTTGTACTTCATGATATCAATTTTGCTTCGATTTATTCTGATGAAATCATAGCCCTAAAAAATGGAAAACTCTTAAAACAGGGTTTAAAAGATGAAATCATCCAAGAAGATGTTTTAAGACAAATTTATGATATGGATATCCCTGTAAGTCAGATTGATGGGAAAAAAATTTGTATTTATTTCTAAATAAAGGAGAATATATGAAAAAATCTTTAGTTTTTGCATTTTTTGCATTCTTTTTAAGTCTAATTTTAACAGCTTGCGATTCTAAATCCAATGAAAACAACGCAAGCACTGCAATAAAAACTAGCACTACGGTAAAGGTTATACCTATTAGTATGAGTGATGAGGGCGATAGCTTTTTAGTAAAAGATAGCCTAGGTGAAAACAAAATTCCAAAAAATCCTTCTAAAGTTGTGATTTTAGATCTTGGAATTTTAGATACTTTCCATGCCCTAAGACTTAACGATAAAGTTGCAGGAGTTCCAGCTAAAAACTTGCCAAAATACTTACAGCAATTTAAAGACAAGCCTAGTATAGGTGGAGTTCAACAAGTTGATTTTGAAGCTATTAATGCTTTAAAACCTGATCTTATTATCATTTCCGGACGCCAAAGCAAATTTTATGAAAAATTAAAAGAAATTGCTCCAACTATGTTTGTAGGACTTGATAATGCAAATTTCTTAAGCTCTTTTGAAAACAATATTTTAAGTGTTGCAAAACTTTATGGCTTAGAAAAAGAAGCTTCTGAAAAAATTGCAGATATTAAAAATGAGATAGAACAAGCAAAAAGCATAGTAGATGAAGATAAAAAAGCTCTTATTGTTCTAACCAATTCTAACAAAATTTCCGCTTTTGGACCTCAATCTCGCTTTGGAATCATTCATGATGTTTTAGGAATCAATGCTGTGGATGAAAATGTAAAAGTAGGCACACATGGAAAAAGCATTAATTCTGAATTTATACTAGAAAAAAATCCTGATTATCTATTTGTAGTTGATAGAAATATCATTGTGGGCAATAAAGAACGCGCACAAGGCATACTTGATAATGCACTTGTAACTAAAACCAACGCTGCTACAAATAATAAAATCATTTATCTTGATCCTGAATACTGGTATCTAGCAAGTGGCAATGGCTTAGAATCATTAAAAACCATGATTTTAGAAGTAACAAACGCTATTAAATAAACCCTATGTAAGAGAAGTTGTTCTCTTACATTCTCTTATCCAAATCCAACTATCAAGTACAAATCTTAAACAAATTTAAGTTTATATCCACTATAAAAAATTCACTTTCGCTTCACATTCTTTTGTCAAAATACCATACAAATTGATAATCAAAAAGGAGAGAAAATGATTAACAAAAACAAATTATTTAGACAAATTCACATTTATGTGAGTTTATTTTTCTTACCCTGTGCTGTACTTTTTGCACTTACAGGGATTGCTTATATCCTTGGAGCCGATCAAGATACGGGTTTAAAGGTAGAAACTTATAAACTTGTAAAAAATATAGAACCTGGTAAAGAAAAAGATGCACTCATCCAATACTTACAAGAAAACAATTTAAAAGTTCCATCTGACGCTGAAGCTACTCAAGGCAAAGGCAAGGGGGCGAATATGGGCGGAATACACCATAATGCCAATGCAGCTCCTGCTAATGTCAAAGCTGGCAAAGGTAAAAACAATGAAATAACTATAGGTGGAGCACATTATAGCGCCAATATAACTCCTGTTGCTCAAAATGAGTATGTAATAACTCTTAAAACTAGATCTTTGTTAGGCGATATGATCATGCTTCATAAAGATAAAGGGGCGTGGTATTTTTCTGTGCTTAGCATAGGCTTTGGTATTGCTTTATTTTTACTCTATATCTCAGGACTTATCATTACTTTATTTGCTAGCAAAAAAGATGGACAAAAACAGCTTGCAACACTTGGAGCTGGGGTTGTTATCACTATACTTTTAGCTTATCTTAGTCTTTAATTTTTTTATCTAGCTTTTTTAAGCTAGGTATTATCTAATTTTTTATATAATCACACTTTAATTTATTGGACAGATGGGTGAGCGGCTGAAACCACACCCCTGCTAAGGGTGCAGATCTTAATCGGGTCTCGAGGGTTCAAATCCCTCTCTGTCCGCCACTGACTTTCAAAAAAACTATCAACTATCATTTTAATTACCTTTTATATATTATTTGCATTTCAAAAATAAACTTTATAAAGCTTTTTCTTAATCAATAAAATAAAATTCAATTTTATCCTTATTTTTCAACCAAATAACGCAAGCTTTAAAAATAAAAATTTCTATACTTTATCCATCTAAAATAAATGAGCTTTTTTCGTATAATCCAATAATAAAATCGGTTATTTTTCATTTAAAAACGATCTATTTAAAGCAAAGAAGCATTGATTTAAATTCTAATTTTAAAAAACTATAAAAATTATTTTTGTCGTTTTTCTTAAGCAAGTGCTATATTTTTTATAAATCCATCTTATCGTGTATACTAAACAACTCAAAATTAATCATAGACTTTTATCTATAAAAATTTACTGCTTAAAAGCATAGAAAATATAAAAACATTAAACAGATAAAAATTATAAGATTTTATTTTGAAAGATATAAAAAAGCCCTAAAATATAGGGCTTTTAAGAATTATTTTTTATCAATTACTTGATAATTATACGGAGCAAGGTTTTTATCGTGTTCTAAAAGTTCTTTTGGAGGATTACCATTTACTTCTATTTCATCACCATAATAACGCTCTCCTGCTTTATGTCCATTAACATCTACTTTATAATAAAGCTCTCCAGGATTAAATTTTTGCATATCTTCAAAACCTAAATTTGAAGTTTTAAAATCATTAATGCCATTAGCATTAGCAATTTCTATAAGTTTAATTTGTCCTGTTTTAGCCATATCTACAGCTTGTAAAAGCATTCTTGAAGCCTCACGAGGATTGTGGAAACCTGTTGAATTTTCAGCATTAACAAAATCAGCTCTCATTTGAGATTTGCGGTGAAGCTCTAAAACTTCTTTAAGTTCTTCACTAATCTTGCTTGCATCAGCTTTACCATCAGTTTGGAATTTTTCCATATTGCCTAACTCATCACGCAATTTTTTAGTATCCATGATTAGGCTAACAATAGCATATTCAGCTGTTCTTTGATCATGTGCTACACTATTTTGTATATCACGAACTTGAGCTCTTAAATAATCCTCGCTTTGTTTATGGCAAGTTTTACAAGCAGAATTAATATCTCTTAATGGAGAAGTGATATTGTGTTGAGAAATTTTCTTAGCACCTTCTCTAACATAAGGCATATGACAATCCGCACAACTTACTCCATTAGCAGCATGCACACCACCACTATAAAGCTCACTTTCAGGGTGTTGAATTTTAATGATTTGCGCACCTGTTAATTTATGAGTGAAATCCGCACCAAATACATTGCGAACTTTATCATAATAATCATCTAACATTTCAATTCTAAAAGGCTGATCTTTTTTCCACTCATTCCATGGGAATGTTAACATGATACCATTAGCTTCGATTTCTTTTGGTTGATTACCATCTCTCCAAAATTCATATTCATCATAATTTTTTTGAGTGCCATCCCACCATTTTTTAGAACTATCATCAGCAATGGTTTCGCCCATTGCTTTCACTTTTTCGCCTGTTGGTTTAAAATAATACTCAACATGGCATTGTGAACAAACCAAAGTTCTCATCTCTTCTCTTGTGGCTTTTACGCCTTGTACTGGATCTTTTTCATAACCTCTAGCAACTAAAGCGTTAATTGCAGCAGGACGAGTAAGTCTTAAGCTCATATCGTTTGGATTATGACAATCTGCACAAGTCACACCCATTCTCTTACCACCATGTGGTCCTGCGTGCTCTGGAGAATTTTCTACTATACCATCAACAGCGGGAACATTTTTAATCATAGTCCAATAATTTGTAGAGTTAAACGCTACAAAATCCCCTTTAGCAACATTATTAATAAGCCATGGAGTCCATCCACTATGACAATTCATACACGCTGCTGGCTGACCCTTAAATGCTTTAAGTCCGTGAGCATTAAGAAAATCTTTATTATTTCTTGCGGTTTTCATTTGATCTACTTGAACCCAAAAATGCCCTCTTTCTTCATTAAAATCAAGACTAAAAGGATATCCAGCCCAAAGTATTGTTAGTTGAGGAAAACGAATAAGTTTTGAATAAGATAAGTTACCGCCAAATTCTGTAGCCTTAGGCTCTTCTTCTTCAACTGTTAAATACATTTTAAGTTGCTCTGGAAAAACCTTTCCCCATCTTTCAAAATTTGGATTATCATCGCTAAGTAAAGAAAAATCCGCATTTGCAGCAATGGCATTTTTGTTTGCCTCGTCTTCTTTTTTTTGATTTATATCATTATTGAGCCATAAAACTCCCACTATAAGCAAAACTAAAACAACGATAGCTAAGCGTAAAAAATTTTTTTTCATTCAATTTCTCCTTAATTAAATTCCATGTTTGTGACCCACATCTTGATGACAAGAAGCACATTTTAAAGATTTGTCCGCATGTGGATTTGTTGTAGCATTGATAGCTGTTTGAGCAAAATCAGCATGACAACGAACACAATTATCTTGTATCATATTCCTGCTTTTTTCAGTTGCACTCAAATTTGTAGGAAGCTCATCAAGTTTAAAAGTAAAAGCATAAGCATGATTTAAACCGCTTTCAGCTTTAGCTATCCACTTAGCCAAGAAACCATGAGGTAAATGACAATCAACACAGGTTGCCCTAGCTTCTCCTTTTACCTTTTGTGCATGTGGCCCTGCCATATATTCATTATAAACCTCGTTCATAATATGGCAATTGTTACAAGATTCACTTGCATTACTTAAGTAAGATGTACCTTTTGCATTATAAAAGGTATAAAATCCTACCGCAAAGAACACAAAAAGCAAAACAAGAAAAATACCAAAAAGATTCAAAGATTTTTTCAAAATTTTCCTCCTTAAACTTTCAGAATAAATGAAATTGTTATTCTAACATATAGCTTTTTAAGATAAATTTAAAGATATATTTACTCTTAATTAACCGGAATAAAAATTTTGAATTTTATTTCTCTAAAAAACTCATTATTTTCAAAAATAAATGTTAAAATAACGCAAAAAGGAGTTTTAATGCAAACAAATCCGAATATGTTTTTAAATAGAGAACTTTCTTGGCTACGCTTTAACTCACGGGTATTAGATCAATGTTCGCGTCCGTTGCCTTTATTAGAACGCCTTAAATTTGTAGCTATATATTGTACCAATTTGGATGAATTTTATATGATACGCGTTGCCGGATTAAAACAACTTTTTTCAGCTGGAGTTAATATAAGCAGTAATGATGAGATGTCTCCTTTGCAGCAATTAAAAGCTATACGCAAATATCTTCACAAAGAAAAAGATCTTTTAGAGCATTATTTTAATGAAATTATAAGCGATCTTGAAAAAGAAAATCTTTTTATCAAAAATTATGAAAATTTAGACAACAACCTCAAACAAAAATGTGACGAATATTTTTTCTCTACTATTTTTCCTGTTATCGTTCCAATCGCTGTGGATGCAACTCACCCTTTTCCGCACCTAAATAATCTTTCATTTTCTTTGGCGGTTAAAATTTGTGATAAAACCCATCCTGAGCTTATCAAATTTGGAATGATTCGAATTCCAAGAGTTTTACCTCGTTTTTATGAAGTGAGTGCCAATGTTTATGTTCCAATTGAAAGTATAGTAGAAAAACATACAGAAGAAATTTTTCCAGGTTACAAACTCCTTGCTTCAGCTGCTTTTAGGGTAACTAGAAATGCAGATATGGTGATAGAAGAGGAAGAAGCTGATGATTTTATGATGATATTAGAGCAAGGCTTAAAACTTCGTAGAAAAGGTGCTTTTGTAAGATTACAAATTCAAAAGGGTGCAGATGAACAAATCGTAGAATTTCTTAATACTCATATGAAAATTTTCCACAAGGATGTTTATGAGTATTCTATCTTGTTAAATCTTCCTAGCCTTTGGCAAATTGCTGGCAATAAAACCTTTACTCATCTTTTAAGTCCGCTTTATACACCTAAAACCTTACCGCCTTTTGATGAAAATTTATCCATTTTTGATGCGATAGATAAAGAAGATATACTCATCATTCAACCTTTTGAAAGCTTTGATCCTGTTTATAAGTTCATCAAAGAAGCAAGCAAAGATCCTGAGGTTATTTCTATAAGAATGACTCTTTATAGAGTAGAAAAAAACTCTAACATAGTCCAAGCCTTAATCGATGCAGCAAGCGATGGGATACAAGTTACAATTATGGTAGAGCTTAAAGCTCGCTTTGATGAAGAAAACAATCTTCACTGGGCAAAAGCTTTAGAAAATGCTGGAGCTCATGTGATTTATGGAATCACTGGCTTTAAAGTTCATGCCAAAGTTTCTCAAATTATACGCAAAAAAGGCGATAAGCTTAAATTTTATATGCATTTAAGTACGGGAAATTACAATGCAAGCAGTGCTAAAATCTACACTGATGTGAGTTATTTTACAAGCAAAGTTGAATTTGCAAGAGATACAACAAGCTTTTTTCATATACTTTCAGGTTTTAGCAAAAATCGTCGCCTTCAAACTCTCTCTATGAGTCCAAATCAAATCAAAGAAAAAATTCTAGAAATGATAGCTTTAGAGGCAAGCAAAGGAAGCGAAGGAGTTATCATTGCAAAGATGAATTCTCTTGTAGATAGCGATATCATAAAAGCTCTTTATGAAGCAAGTATAAAAGGAACTCAAATCGATCTTATCGTGCGTGGAATTTGCTGTTTAAAACCTAATGAAGAATTCAGCAAAAACATACACGTTAGAAGTATTATAGGAAAATATTTAGAACATGCTAGGGTGTTTTATTTTAAACACAGTGAGCCAAATTATTTTATATCAAGTGCGGACTGGATGCCAAGAAATTTAGAGCGTCGTTTAGAACTTATGACTCCTATATATGATGAAAGAAGTAAGGCAAAATTAGCACAATTCTTGCGCTTGCAACTCAGCGATAATTTACTTGCTTATGAACTTCAAAATGATGGAGAATATGCAAAAGTTGCTAGTAATGAAAAAGTGATTGACTCACAACAAATTTTAGAAGAATATGTCAGTAAAATCTATAAAACTCTTAAAAAGGATGCGGATCAAAGTCGCGCAACTTATCTAGCTTCTAAGCTTTTTAAAGAAAATTGATAAAATGGTGGAAGCGAGGGGAATTGAACCCCTGTCCAAAAATAACCCCACAAAGACTTCTACATGTTTAGCAAAGGTGAAAACTTCATCTAGCTAAACTCACCTTCCAAAATTTCAAGCTAGACTAAGACTTTAACTTCGATTAAAAGTTGTCAATTTTCAATCTACACTATCAAAAATGACCGAAAATTAAGCTAGATAGTATGACTTAAATTTCAGGCTCAACTGAACTTACGCAGCTTTAGCGTAAGCAGGAGCGAATTTAACGTTGTTTGCGTTTAATTTTATTTGGGCTTTTTACGCTTTGCCCAAAGCGACATGCCATCTAAGCAGACTTACTCCTGTCGAAGCCAAGTCGCTCCCTTATTTAGAAATAATATTTGGAACATTAACAATTAAAGGATTAAAAACCGCTAAAACAGAATCATCATTTTCATACGAACGACAATATTTTTCAAACTGATCGCTCATTAAAAGCATCCAATCTGTAAATTCATCACTAGCAGGCCCATCAAAACGATTGGCTTGAGCCATCATTTCTTCACAAAATACACAAAAATCAGTCACTTCTTCAAGATTTAAGCGTCTTGCTGCCCAAGCGGTATTATGCGCCAAAGTTTCAAGCTCTTTTATGGCTTCTTTATAACGCACGCTATCGCTTCCAAGCTTGATGATTAAAGGTTCAAACCTATCGCACATGGTTCTAAAAAATTGTAAAAATTTTTCTATGTCGTCGATTTCGTAATCTAATTCTAATTTTGTTAAAATTCCCATTTTTAAACCATAATCATTAAAGTTTAATGTAAATTCTAGCAAATTTTAGCTAAAATCTTATTTTAATTTTTCCAAAATATAAGCAAAGATATGGATAGAATAGTAGAAATAGAAAAATACTCCTTTGATGAAACTTACGAAACTTCGTTGCGTCCTTCAAATTTTGATGGTTATATAGGTCAAGAAAGCATTAAAAAAAATTTAAATGTCTTTATCAGTGCTGCGAAAAAACGCAATGAATGTTTAGATCATATACTTTTTAGTGGGCCTGCAGGACTTGGCAAAACCACATTGGCTAATATTATTTCTTATGAAATGGGTGCAAATATTAAAACAACCGCCGCACCTATGATAGAAAAAAGCGGGGATTTGGCTGCAATTTTAACCAATTTAAGCGAAGGAGATGTGCTTTTTATCGATGAAATTCATCGCTTAAGCCCTGCTATTGAAGAAGTACTTTACCCTGCAATGGAAGATTATAGGCTAGATATCATCATCGGTAGTGGCCCTGCAGCACAAACTATAAAAATCGATTTGCCTAAATTTACACTTATTGGTGCTACAACCCGTGCAGGAATGCTTAGCAATCCTTTAAGAGATCGTTTTGGAATGCAATTTAGACTTGAATTTTATAAAGATGAAGAGCTTGCTATCATACTTCAAAAAGCTGCACTAAAGCTCAATAAAAGCTGTGAAAATGAAGCTGCACTTGAGATTGCCAAAAGAAGTCGCTCTACCCCTAGAATCGCACTTAGACTTTTAAAAAGAGTGAGAGATTTTGCAGATGTAAATGACGAAGAAACAATCACCAAAGAAAGGGCTAAAGAAGCATTAAATTCTTTAGGTGTCAATGAGCTTGGTTTTGATGCGATGGATTTAAGATATCTAGAGCTTTTAACAGAGGCTAAAAGAAAGCCTATAGGACTTTCTAGCATAGCGGCAGCTTTGAGTGAAGATGAAAATACTATTGAAGATGTAATCGAACCTTATTTGCTTGCAAATGGCTACATAGAACGCACTGCCAAAGGTCGTATAGCAAGTACAAAAAGTTTTAGTGTACTTAAGCTTAATTACGAACAAACTTTATTTGATGAAAATTGAAGGAAAAAAATGCAAACTGGAAAAATTTTTCTTATCTGTTTTATTTTAGTGGTTTTATCCCTTTTACTTTATCTTTTTAAAGGTTTTTTACTTGTAATTATCATAGCTAGTTTAATGGCGGTAGCTACCTCAAACATCAATGCAAAATTTTTAAATCTTACTAAAGGACATAAATTTTTAGCTTCCATTCTTACAACAGCTTGTATGGTTTTGCTTTTCTTTGCACCTTTTGTTTATGCTATGATAGAACTTGCCAAAGCTTTAAAGAATTTTGATATTAATTTAGTTACACAAACACTTGATTATGTCAAAAACTATCAATTCACCTTGCCTGAAAGCCTTAGCTTTTTAGAACCTAAAATCAAAGAATTTCTAGCTTCTATAGACTTAAATAGCATTTCTAAACAAATTTTAAATTATGCTTCAAGTTTTACAAAATCAGGAGCTAAATTTCTTATAGATATGGTGTTAATCTGTATATTTTATTTTTTTGCTAATCTATATGGAACAGAATTAGTAATCTATATAAAATCCGTTATTCCTATCGACAAACAAGAACTTGATGATATTTTAAGCGAAGTGGGTAATGTTATGGCTGTGGTGCTTTATTCTATGATCATTATCGCCATACTTCAAGGGGCACTTTTTAGCATCATTGCTATGTTTTATGGATATGATGCCATCTTAATGGGTGTAATTTTTGCTGTAAGCTCTCTCATACCAGCTTTGGGTGGAGCTTTGGTGTATATCCCTATAAGTCTTTATGAATTTGCTTCAAGCGGTCTTGGTTCTGCACTTGTTATTTTTATTTATTCTGTTGTTGTTATCTCTTTTATCGCTGATACCCTAGTTAAGCCTTTAATCATTAAATGGATTAATGAAAAACTCGTAAAAACACCCACTAAAATCAATGAACTTTTGATTTTCTTAGCCATGATAGCTGGAATTTCAACTTTTGGTTTTTGGGGTATTATTTTAGGGCCTGCAATTTTAACTTTTTTTATTTCAACAATAAGACTTTATATGATTTTAAAAGATAAGAATTTAATTTAAAATAAAAAATGTTTCTCTCGCGTAAGAGAGAAACATCAAGCTAGATTTAAGCTTTTGGTCCTATCATTTTAGCAGGATCAACGAATTTAGCAAAGTCTTCTTCGCTAACCAAACCTAACTCCATAGCACTTTCTTTTAAAGAAATACCTTTTTTATGTGCATTTTTAGCTACCTTAGCAGCATTTTCATATCCAATGTGTGGGTTTAATGCAGTCACTAGCATTAAAGAATTGTGTAGATTGTATTCTATTTTTTCACGATTTGGCTCTATACCTACAGCACAATGAATATTAAATGAATGCATAGAATCAGCAAGTAAATCAAGACTTTGTAAGAAATTATAGATAATCACAGGTTTAAATACATTAAGTTCAAAATTTCCTTGACTTGCAGCAAAACCTATAGCTGCATCATTTCCCATCACTTGAACCGCAACCATAGTAATAGCTTCACATTGTGTAGGATTAACCTTACCTGGCATGATAGAACTTCCTGGTTCATTCTCAGGGATATTAAGCTCACCAAGTCCGCATCTAGGACCCGAAGCTAACCATCTGATATCATTTGCTATTTTCATTAAATTTGCAGCCAAGCCTTTCATAGCTCCATGAGTAAAATTAATAGCATCATGGCTTGTTAAAGCATGGAATTTATTTGGACTTGAAACAAATTTTGTACCTATAAGCTTGCTAAGCTCTTCGCTCACTTTTTCACTGAGTTCTGGATGAGCATTAAGTCCTGTTCCCACCGCTGTTCCGCCTATTGCCAATTCTCTTAAGGTTGGTAAAGAAGCGATAATTTGCTCTTTTGAATGCAAAAGCATAGAAAGATATCCACTAAATTCTTGTGCTAGAGTAAGTGGAGTAGCATCTTGTAAATGCGTGCGACCTATCTTGATAATACCATCAAATTCTTTTACTTTTTTTTCAAAAGTTACAATAAGCTCATCAAGTGCAGGGATAAGCTTTTTCTCTACTTGCTCAACTGCAACTATACTCATAGCTGTTGGAAAAGTATCATTTGAACTTTGACTCATATTAACATGATCATTTGGATGCACAAGCTTTTCTTTGCGAAAATCCCCGCCCATGATTTCAGTAGCACGATTTGCAATAACTTCATTCATATTCATATTGCTTTGCGTGCCTGAACCTGTTTGCCAAATTGCAAGTGGAAAATTATCATCAAATTTACCTGCGATAATCTCATCGCAAGCTTGAACTATAGCATTTTTCTTAGCATCATCAAGTTTGCCAAGTTTGTTATTGACCAAAGCTAAAGATTTTTTAAGATTTGCAAAAGCATAGATTAAAACCTTTGGCATTTTCTCACAACCGATTTTGAAATTTTCAAAACTTCTTTCAGTTTGAGCTCCCCAATATTTGTCATTTGGGACCTTAACTTCACCCATGGTATCATGTTCAACTCTGTATTCCATAATTTTTTCCTTTGATTAAAATTTTATTTATTATAAGCTAAAAAAATAAATACTTTCAAAAACGTTTTCCCACTGAACTCATTAAATGCAATTCATAGGCATTATGAGAAAATCTATTCATTAACATAAACTGCCAAAATACATTGTTTTTATATAAAAATTCTGAATTAAAACCTTGACTTAAAATATTATCTTTTAATTTATATTTTTGAATAAAAGCAATAGGAAAATCAACAAAACTAGCCTTATTTTCTAAAGTTCTTCCATAAATTCTTTTTTCAAAAATTACAAAAGTAGAAAAAGAAGCTTGATAATCATCTTGCTCTATATTTTTAGCAAGATTAAAACCTAAATTTGCATTTATGCTATGATGTTTTAAACTTTCATAATTTTTAGCAAAAGGACTTTTATTTTCTTTAAAATCTTCTTGATAAAAAAAACTATGTGTAAAATACATTAAAGGATTAAAAATAAAATCTTGACCTAAAATAATATCTTTAGTTACACCAAGCTGGGCTGAAGTTTGCAATGTTTTATATTTGCCTTCAATTGGCTGCTCTACTACAAAACGATTAAGAGTATTAAATCCTACACCTATACCTAATCCACTTAATATTTTTATAAAATCTAAATCATGGTTATAATTAAGCAATAAATCCATGTTATAACTCTTCAAATCACTACCATTATTAAAATTAAATTTAGCGCTAGAAAGAGATAAAGCATAAGCTAAAAAGCCTGATGAGAAATTTTCTCCTAAAGAGATATTAGCACCTGTTTTTTGACCTGAAAAATCTTTATCTTTATAGTATTTATAACTTGGAGTAAGATGCCAAAAATATTCTTCATTGCTAAAAATTCTAGGTAAATAAGTACTAGCAAGTAAGATATTATTGTTTTGTGCAAAATTATTAACATTAAGAGGATGAAGGGTAAATAACATATTATTTTGCATTAAATTAGATTGATTATGATTACTAAAAGTGCTTAAATACCCTGAACCTTCTATTCTATTTAATTTAGTCTTTACATCTATTCCATTATCTAAAGAAGCAAAAAATTCCTGATAAGTCTGACTCAAGTCTGCCCTAGATCGCAATTGTCTTAAAGCATTTCCCAAGCTTGTATTAGGAATTTCGTAAGCATTTGGCTTTAAATTAGGTTTTATTAAGGTTTTATTAATACTCACTAAATCATCACTTAAAACAAAATCAAAATTTAAAGCATAGGTATTTTGTATCAAAACATGATTAAAAGATGATAAACTTTTTTCCAAATCTCCTAAATTAATTTTCACTGGCTTATTTAAGATATAGTATTTAGGTAAAGGAATATATTCTAAATTCCCGCTCTTAATATCATAAGTTTTTGCAATCAGTTTAGAATTTTTATAATTACCAAAATCAAGTTGCAATTTAGAGTCAACTCCTTCTTGAGTATAAGTTCCTTGCACGGTTAAATCATTCAAATCTTCATTTCCAGGTCTAACTATGCCTTTATTGTTTAAATTTTGCCCT
Source organism: Campylobacter sp. 110 (assembly GCF_002383965.1). Lineage (NCBI taxonomy): Bacteria > Pseudomonadati > Campylobacterota > Epsilonproteobacteria > Campylobacterales > Campylobacteraceae > Campylobacter > Campylobacter sp. 110. Next base: position 30,318 of record NZ_NXBD01000060.1, read on the forward strand.
ACAATACCATTACCGCTTAATATTGCTTTTTGTTCTACATAAGCATTATTTTTAACTTTTCCTTTAAGTTTTAATTCTCCTTGTTTGATTAAAGTTGCACCCTCATAAGTATTTTGACCACTGATAATCAAAATACCTTCACCTTCTTTAGATAATCCTATGTTAAGATTAGCTAAATGTGTAGGTTTATTAATAGCACTTGATAAATGAGTACTTTCATCCCATTTTCTTTGACTAATATCATTAGAAAATTCAGCATCATAACCTGCAGTGTTTATAGTATAATAAGCTGTATTAGGTTCTTGCTCATATTTTAATACATCCTGATCACTGAGTCTGTTTGCATCTAAAATACTCAGTCCTTTTAACGCCTTTTGTGCATCTAAAATTCCTTGTCCAAATAATTCTTCTTTTTCAACTCTAACTACTCCATTAATAGAACTAATAGTGGAAGTATTAAGTTTTTGTGACTGCGCACTATCTCTATTATCCCAAATATAATCACTATAATCAATCCATTGTCCATTAACTTGAACTTGTATTCCATTGTAAAGCTGTTTTAAATCCCGTTTTATTTCATCTTCTATCCTAGGTGGATCTTGCGAAATATACACAATAAGAAATTTAGGTTGATTTGTTCCATCGGTTACTTGTTTAACAGTAAATTTTGGAGCCTTATAATTTTTATTTGCTGTACTTAACAGTATATCAGCAATTTGCTTACCATCCAAAAAAGGGAATTTTTGTTTTACAAGTGCCGCTGTTCCACTTACCATGGGTGCTGCCATAGAAGTTCCACTTTTTTTTGTAAACTTATCATTGGTTTTTGAATCAACATTATTAATATCTACTCCAGCAGCAACTAAAGAAAAATTCGTAGCTCCCTTAAAACCATTGCTAAAATCAGCCAAACCTTGACTTTTAATTATTAAAGTCCCATCTGATTCTAAAGTAATCTCATTTGCATCCAAAGCTCCAACAGCCAACCAAGCTCTTAAAGATTCATCATATCTTGGTAAAATCGCATGCAAAGCAGGGCTAAGAATTCCTTCATTACCAGCAGCAAATACATTTAATACTCCCTTGTCCTTGCTAAGCCTCATCATATCATTAGCAACCTTATCTGCTTTCATAACATATTCCAAAGGAGTATTACAGATATTATAGCTTGCCCCTTGATTAGTTTGAGTACAATCTACTAATCCAGAATTTGAAGCCTTAAGATTAAAATAAGGATAAAAATTAATACCCCAGCTATTATTAATAATACTCACATCTTTAAAAAAATCATAAATATCAGGAATTTGAGTGTAAGAGCCATCTGGAAACACCCCCGCTCCATAAAATTTCGCCCCATAAGCCACTCCATAAGGCTTAGTATCGTCTATTTTAGCCCCTACAGCTATACCAGCTACATGACTTCCATGCGTTGATTTGTTCAAATCAGGTATAAGCTGTTGCCCAGCTGTATCAGTGGGATAAGTAGACTTTAAAATCTTATCCTTTAAACTGATATGATCTTGACTAAAAGCATCATCGGCTACACCTATTATAATAGTATCTCCACTATAGCCTAGCTTATGTACTTTATCGACATTATGAAGTTCAAATTCACTTAAAGCAAAAAGTTTACAAACTAAAGTTAAACAAAAAAATTTTCTCATTTCTATTCTACCGTTACGCTTTTAGCCAAATTTCTTGGCATATCCACATCATTACCAAGTCTTATGGAAATTTCCATCGCTAAAAGTTGAGTAATGACCATCATTTCAAAAAATTCACACATATAGTAATCTTGCTCATTGGTTTTTATAAAATCATCACTCAAATCAAATTCTAAAGGAGAAATGCTAAGCACTGTAGAATCCCTAGCAATAAGCTCTTCAACATTTGATTTTGTTTTTTCATAAAGCATGTGCTTTGGCATTAAAGCTATAGTATAAAGTTTAGAATCAGCCAGAGCAATAGGGCCGTGTTTCATCTCTCCTGCAGGATAACCCTCAGCGTGAAGATAAGATAATTCTTTAAGTTTCAAAGCTCCTTCTAAAGCCAAAGGATAAAACACATCTCTGCCTATAAAGAAAAAGCCATGTCCATCCAAATAACGCTTAGATAAACGATGAATTTTTTCATGTAAAGCCTGTTTTACACTCACGCAATTTGGAGTATGCAAAAGTGCTTTAATTTCAGCAGAAACATTTAAATTTCTTTTTTGTGCCATAAAAATAGCAAGCATCCAAAGTGTTAAAACCTGAGTGGCAAAAGCTTTAGTTGAAGCAACTCCTTTTTCAATACCTGCGCGCGTTAGAAGACTTAAGTGTGCCAAACGGACTATATTGGAATTATCCACATTACAAATTGCAAAGGTCTTAGCACCCTGCTCTTTTGCAATCTTTAAAGCCTCTAAAGTGTCTGCTGTTTCTCCACTTTGAGAAATAACAATAAATAAAGAATCTTTTTTTATAATTGCTTCACGATATCGAAATTCACTTGCAATTTCTACTTTAGCTTTAACTTTAGCAATTCTTTCAAACAAATAAGCACTTACCATTGCAGCATGATAGCTAGTTCCACAAGCACAAAGCGTGATTTCATCAACTGTACTTAAATCCTCATTTTCAAGCTCATCAAAAACCACCTCATCACCATTAATGCGCCCCATCAAAACCTCGCTCATTACGCGACTTTGCTCATAAATTTCTTTTTCCATAAAAAAGCGAAAACCATCTTTTTTTGCATAAGCTTTATCGCCTGAAAGCTTGGTAAAGGAATTTTGTTTTAGTTGATTATTTTCATAAATAACAAGTTCATTTTCACTAGCATAACCCAAACTTAAATCCTCAAGATAAATTACCTCATCGCAAAGCCCTATCAAAGGCGTATCAGCACTTGCAAAATAAAATTCATTATTTTGAGATTTTCCTACGATTAAAGGAGCGGCATTTTTAGCAAAAAATACACGAGTAGGATCTTTTTTACTCACTAAAAGTGTGGCAAAAGCACCTCTAAGCTCTTCTATTGTTTTTTTCCAAGCCTCGAAAACTTCCATTTTTTCTGCATAAAATTCAAAAAGTTGAACTATAACCTCTGTATCTGTTTGGCTTAGAAAACTCACTCCTTGGTCTTCAAGCTTGTTTTTAATCTCTTTATAATTTTCTATAATACCATTATGAATTACACAAGAATACTGACCCAAATGAGGATGTGCATTGATTTCAGTAGGTTTTCCATGGGTTGCCCAGCGTGTATGACCTATAGCAAAACCAAATTCCTCACTTGTAAAATTTGCACATTTATTGGCCAAATTTTCAAGCTTACCTACAGCTTTGAAAAAATCAAGCTCTCCATTTTTCATCACTGCTAAACCCGCACTATCATAACCGCGATATTCAAGCTCTTTAAGCCCACTTAAAATGGTATGTTTTTTTTCATTTTTTCCTATATAACCTACAATTCCACACATGATTTACTCACTTATTAAAGAAATTAACAATTTTTCTTCATTTTTCTCCAAATTTTCATTTTTTTGAAAAATAAAGGTATTACGCGTTCTTTGGCGTATGGTTTGAATTTTTGCTGCAGATAAAACCAAACCTAACTCGTTAAAAATATTCATCATATATGCCATCAAACCTTGTTGATCTTTAGTATTTAAACTAAGTTTTGCATAGATTTTAGAATAATTTAAATCCAATTTTAACTCATCTTTTTTAATGATTGGCTTTTTGATCTTTCTTGAAGAAAAACCACTTAAATTTGAATTTAAAAGCTCGCAAAGTTTGTTTTTTTGCTCATTTGTAATGATATTATCATACTCAAATCTTAAATAAATTTTATCATCAAATAACTCAAATAAATTCATAAAAACTAAATTTAAATTTGCTAAAGCGGTCAAAACAATTTCTATTTTAAAATCCTTAAAAGCAACGATTTGAAGACTTAAATTTGTGCTATTGCTAAACCAAAATTTAAAATCATTTTCCTTTGCAAATCGTGCAATTTCAACAATATCTTCAAAAGTATTTTTGATGATAAAAAGATTGGATTTTATATGAGTGATCTTATCTTGTAAAATAGCATTTTGCTCCAAGAAAAGCTTTGTTCTTTTGAGTGTTAATTCTTTTTTTACACGCCTTGCGGTTTCATCGAGTAAATTTTCATCATCAAAACCTTGTTTAGCATTTTCTAAAATTCTATCTATAACCTTATAAAAAAATGGATTACAATTTAAAGCTTTTGCTTTAAGCCAAGTAAGAGTATGTAAAAGCTCTAAGGTTTTTAAATTTTCAACCTTAGAAAGCAAAGCACATATAATGATAGGATTATAAACGTCTTCTTTTTCGGCAAGCTCTTTTAAAGCATTGTGATTTTTAAAAATCCTAAGCCCAAGTTCAAAAATATCATTTTTTAGATTAAATTTAATACAATAAGCCCTATATATACTCGCTAAAGAAATTTCATTTTCATTGTTAATTGCGCTTAAAAGTATGACTAATTTTAAAATCATTTTCTCATCTGTATTTAAATTTTTCAAACTCTCAAGTTCATCTTCGTATTTTTCAAATTCTTTTAAAAGCAAAAATGCTTGCTCATCAAAACTATAATCCCCCTCCTCATCGCTTAAAAAACGCACCATACCAAAAGGCTTGCATAATTCTTTTAAAATTCCACTATCAAATAAAATTTTTAAAATACAAAAACTATGTCTTTTATAAAATATTTTTTCAAAAAGAGCTAAAGCTTTCTCTAAATCCTTTTTTCCATAACTTAAATTTTTAAGAGCAAAAACCAAATCTAAATCAAAAGCAATATCTTGATCTTTCAAGCCCAACAAAAAAGTTAATGCTTCTGCTAAATTTTTAAATCGGTATTGTTTTTGTGCAATATTTTGTAATTCATTTTGAATTTTATAAGCTAAAAAATGGGTATAAAAACCTATAGTATGCATACTTTGCAAGGCTTTTTGCACTAAGATTTTTTCAGCATCTAAATTTTTCTTGCCTTTTCTATACATCAATTCTGTAATCTCGTGAATATTGCTAAATAAAAATTCGTCTTGATCTTTATTGCTTTGCAAATTTATAGCAGATTTTAAGGACAATAAAAAATCCGCCGCTAAGCGCAACTCGCTTACATTTTTTTCATCCATAAAATTTAAAGCATAATTTTTAGGGGAATTTTTAAAAAGAGTTAACAAGCTTTCTAAAGCTCGTAAGTGATCTAAGCCCCCAAAATCTTTTTTTATGTTGAATTCTTGCTTGATAAAAGGAAGGTTAAAATCTTTAAAATTAGCAAGTAAAATTTGAGCAAATTCATTTTTATTTGCATGGAGTATACTGTCAAATTTTTCCTTGACTGATTTAAATAAAATTTTAGATCCACATATAAAGCGAGCACCTATTATGCTTGTTTTAAGCTCATTGCTAGCATTATAAAGTCCATTTAGTTCTAAAACCACATAATCAATTTGCAAATGCACATCATTTAATATCTCTATAAAAGCTTTAATCATAGGTTTTAAATGATAAGCTTTAATATCCTTATAAACAAAAATCAAAGAAATGCTTTCGTTCGCGCAAAGATTATTTTTTGCATATCCTTTGCTTGCCAAAACACAAAAGGGTATATTATCGCTTGTAGGCAAAAAATTTTCAAAACATTCCTTTAATACTATATCATAAGTTTTTTTTAAAAAATTATCCATATTTTTAGAATGATACAGACTAAATGATCCTTGTTTTAAAAAAAATTTTCTATAGTTTTGCGCATAGGTATTGAGATTTTTCTTAAAAAGTTCTAATTCTTTATTTAACAAATCCTTACTCTCTTTTAAAATTTCATTTATAAGATTTTAACAAAAATATCTTTTATTTTGGCTTTGCTATAAACTCTTTTTCAGTAAGCAAAATTTATAATGTTTTTTCAAAAATTCTAAAAATTTATAGAAGTGAAAATCAATGAAAAATCTACTTGAAAAACTAGAAAATGAAGAAAGATTAAATGAAAATGAAGCAAATGCTCTATGGGATTTAGATCTTTTTACCTTAGCTAAATTCGCACAAAAAAAACGCACTAAGCTTCATGGAAAAAAGGTGTATTTTAATATAAATCGCCATATAAATCCTACAAATATTTGCGCAGATACATGTAAATTTTGTGCTTTTTCAGCGCACCGAAAAAATCCTAATCCTTATTTGATGACTCATGAAGAAATCATGAAAATCGTCGATGAAACTGTAAAACGAGAAACCAAAGAAGTGCATATCGTTTCAGCTCACAATAAAGACACAAGTTGGCAATGGTATTTAGAAATTTTTAAAATGATAAAAGAAAAATATCCTAATCTTCATGTAAAAGCTATGACTGCTGCTGAAATTGATTTTTTACATCGTCGTTTTAAAATGAGTTATGAAGAAGTGATAGAAAAAATGCTTGAATACGGCGTTGATTCCATGCCAGGCGGTGGAGCTGAAATTTTTGATGAAGAAGTGCGTAAGAAAATTTGTCATGGAAAAGTTAGCAGTGAAAATTGGCTTAAAATTCATAAACTTTGGCATGAAAAAAGCAAGCAAAGTAATGCTACCATGCTTTTTGGACATATAGAAGAAAGACATCACAGGATCGATCATATGTTAAGACTGCGTGATCTTCAAGATCAAACCGGTGGATTTAATGCTTTTATCCCTCTAGTTTGGCAAAGGGATAATAGCTTTATACAAACTGATAAAATCATGGATAGTGAAGAAATTTTAAAAACCATTGCCATTTCTCGTTTAGTGCTTGATAATATCAAAAATATCAAAGCTTATTGGGCAACAATGACTTTAAATTTAGCCATGGTAGCACAAGAATTTGGAGCTAATGATTTAGACGGCACTATAGAAAAAGAAAGTATACAAAGTGCAGGAGGAGCAAAATCTGCTAAGGGTACCAATCTAAAAACCTTTATAGAAATGATAAAAACAGCAAATTTAACTCCTGTAGAGCGCGATAGTTTATATAATGAACTAAAAACCTACTAAGGATTAAAAATGGATTTTTTTAAACTCAAAGAAAATGGTACCAATGTTCGAACCGAAGTTGTAGCAGGATTAACAGCTTTTTTAGCCATGGTTTATATCATTCCTGTAAATTCAAGCATAGTAAGCAATACAGGCATGCCGATAGAAGCTTTAATTACTGCAACTGCTTTAATTACTATTATTGCAACTGCTTTTAATGCCTTTTTTGCTAATACTCCAGTAGCCATGAGTGTTGGAATGGGTTTGAATGCTTATTTTACTTTTGCAGTTTGCTTAGGACAAAAAATACCATGGCAAAGTGCCTTAGGGGCAGTCTTTATCTCAAGTATTATTTTTCTAATCCTTTCTTTTACCCCCTTTCGCCTTTGGGTTATACGCAATATACCTAAAGATTTGCGCTTAGCCATTTGTGCAGGGATTGGATGCTTTATCGCTTTTTTAGGCTTAAGTCAAATGGGCATTATAACGCCAAATAAAGATACTTTAGTCAGCATAGGAAATTTTAAAAATCCCCATGTGCTTTTTGGAATTTTTACCCTCATTTTAATTGTATTTTTTTGGGCTATAAAACTAAGAGGGGCTTTTATTTTAGGAGTTTTAATAAGCTCTATTATAGCTTGGATTTTTGGGATTGATAATGCAAGTTTTCCTGAGCAAATCCTTTCTTTACCTAATTTTAGTAGTGACAATGGCTTAGGAGCTATTTTTTTAGAACTTGATATCAAAAGTGCTTTAAATATCACTATGATACCTATTATCCTTACTTTTTTTATTACTCAACTTTTTGATAGCATAGGCACTATCACGGGTATAGGCGAGAGGGGTAAAATTTTTGATGATGCAAAAAATGGAGAGAAAAAACTAGGTAAAACCCTTATGGCAGATGCTACAGGTTCAGCTCTAGGTGCACTAGGTGGAACTTCGACTGTAACTGCTTTTGTAGAAAGTACAACAGGGGTTGAAAGTGGAGGTAGAACAGGACTTACCGCTTTAGTTGTGGCTATTTGCTTTGCTTTCACACTTTTTTTGCTCCCACTTTTTAAAGCTATTCCTGCAAATGCTATATATCCTGTACTTGTAATGGTAGGAATTTTAATGTTTATGGAAGTTAAAAATATAGACTTTAAAGACAGTGCTATTGCAGTAGCTAGCTTTTTTACTATCATTATGATGCCTTTTACTTATTCGATTACCACAGGTTTTGCCTTTGGTTTTCTTTCTTATTTATTGGTTCGAATTTTTAAGAGAGAATGGGATAAGATTAATCTTGGTATTATAGTCTTAAGCTTAATTTCCTTAGGAAATTTCTTACTCATTGCTTTGTAATAAAAAAAGGGGGACAAAAATGATTTTTTATTCTTATGAAGAATTTAAAGAAGATGTAAAAATTTTGGCTAAAGAAATCAAAGAAGATTTTAATCCTGATGCACTTTTAGCCATAGCAAGAGGAGGAATGAGTTTAGGACATTCTTTAGCAGTTGCTCTTCAAACACGCAAGCTTTTTGCTCTAAATTCTATCCACTATGATGATACAAAAAAACTTGATACTATTGAGATTTTTAATATTCCTGATCTTAGCAAGTACAAAAAAATTCTACTCATTGATGATATTGTAGATAGTGGGGAAAGTTTGGCTGAAATTAAAAAGGTTTTACTTGAAAAATTTCCACATATAGAACTTAAAGTTGCTACGATTTTTTATAAAAAAACTGCACTTTTAGAACCCGAATTTAAGGTAAAAGAAGCTAAAGAATGGGTTGAATTTTACTGGGATATTCATATTGATTAGAATCTGCTATAATAACGGCTTTTAATCTTAGGAGTTTTATTTGAAATTAAAATTAATATCCTGTATTTTACTCTTTAGTACAATCTTTGCTTTTGCAAATGAGCTTGATTTAAATGATTTTGAAGAAGAGTATCAAAGCTATAAAGTAAATGACCCACTTTATGGGTACAATAAAGCAATGACAAGCTTTAATGTAGCTTTGTATAATTATAGCCTTCGTCCTATTCTTAAAGGCTACAATGCTATCACTCCTGAATTTATTCGCACGGGCGTAAGAAATTTTTTTGATAATTTATTTGCACCCCTACGCTTTGTAGGCAATGTCTTGCAATTTAAATTTGAAGAAGCAGGAGAAGAATTTAAAAGATTTAGTGCTAATACCATTATGGGTTTTGGTGGGATTATGGATCCTGCAAGTAAAATGGGACTTAAAAAACACCCTGCTGATTTAGGAACTGTTTTAGCGCATTGGGGAGTGGGAAGCGGTTTTCATATCGTTTTGCCCATACTTGGACCTAGCAATTTAAGAGATACATTAACCCTACCTGCAACTTGGTATGCAAGCCCAACAGCTTATATCGATCCTACTTGGGCAAGCATAGCTATAAGTGCCTATGGTTTTGGAAATGAACTTAGCTTTAGACTTGATGAGATTGATGAGATTTATTATAATACTCCTAACTTATATCCGTTTATACGCGATGCTTACGAGCAAAGACGCAATGAACTTAGCAAATAAAGGAAAAAAAATGAAAAAAATATTTTTAATTCTAGCTTTATCTTTAAATATTTTTGCCTTACAATTAGATGAAATTTCTAATACCATGCAAAAAAATATCAATAAAAGCCTACAACTTCTACAAAACAACAAAGAAGATAAAAAACAAGCTGCTGATGGAATTTTTCTAATTTTTGATCATATAATTGATTATAAACTCATGGCTCAACTGAGCCTTTCTAAAGATTATGCTAAATTAAACCCTAAAGAACAAGAAAAATTTGCTAGTGCTTTTGAGGCAAGCCTTAAAAAAAGCTTTACAGATAAACTCGATCTTTATAAGGATCAAGTTTTAATGGTAAAAAATGGAGAATTAAAAAACGCAAAACGATATTTTTTAACCTCTTCGATGATAGTAGATGGGGAAGAAAAAAATATCATCTTTAAATTTTATAACAATAATAATGATTGGCTTATCTACGATATCGATGTTTTGGGTGTTAGTATAGTTCAAACCTATAGATCTCAATTTGGGGATATTTTAGCAAACCAAGATTTTGATACTCTACTTCAGAAACTTGAGAATATAACCATAGAATAATGTTTGCGAAATTCTTAAAAATTTTTATTTATCATCCGAAAAGTACTTTTTTTGCTACTCTTTTTATATGCTTATTTTTAAGCTTTTTCGCTTCTAAATTAAGCGTAGATGCAAGTGCTGAAAGCTTGCTTTTAGAGGATGATAAAGATTTAAAAATTTTTAGAGAACTTTCTAAACATTATAAAAGTGATAATTTTTTACTTTTAGCTTTTAAACCTGAAGATGAAAACCCTTTTTCAGGTAAAAATTTAAACAAATTAAAAGAGCTTCATCAAGAATTAGAACAAGTTTCATTAGTCGAGCGTGTTTTTAGCATTATCAATGCTCCTTTGCTCCAAAGTTCAGAACATACAGACTTAAAAGAACTTTTAAAAAATATTCCCAATATACAAAGCAAGGATATTAACCTCACCAAAGCTCAAAATGAAATTTTAAACAGTCCTTTTTATAAAAACAATATCATTTCAAAAGATGGCAAAACAACAGGACTTATCACCTATCTTAAACCCGATACAATCTATAATGAACTCATAGAAAAACGCGATCTTAGCACAGATGAGAATAAAAAAGAGCAAATTCGCTTAGCAATTAAAAAACACCAAGAACAACAAAAAATCATTACAAAACAAGGCTTAGATGCAATCAAAAATATCATCAAAAAATATGAAAAAAATGAGGATAGATTCTATCTTGGCGGGGTGAGTATGATCGCTGATGATATGATAACTTATATAAAATCTGATCTCATGCTCTATGGAATTTCTCTTGTATTTTTATTAGCATGTGCACTTTATTGCTTTTTTCGTGCGTGGCGTTTTGTATTTTTACCTCTCTTTATTTGTTTTATAAGTTTAAGTGCGGCAAGTGGCGTTTTTGCTCTTTTAAATTTTCAAATCACGGTTATTTCTTCAAACTATGTCGCCTTAGTCCTAATCATCACTCTAAGCGTAGTTATCCACCTCATCACACATTTTATAGAAATTAGCAAGCTTTATCCAAAAGCTAAAATTCAACGCCTTGTACTTCAAACCCTACTTGTAAAAGCAAATCCTAGTTTTTATGCCATTATTACCACCATGATAGGCTTTTTCTCTCTCATGCTTTCAAATATAGAACCTATTATAAAACTTGGTATTATGATGAGTATAGGCATAGGGCTTGCACTTATTTTTAGCTATTTGTTTTTAGCAAGTGCTTTGGTACTTCTTAAACCAAAAAAATACTACAAAAAAGAATTTAAATTTAATTTCTTAGCTTTTTGCGCCAAGACAAGTCTAGATCCTAAAAAACGCTCTATTATATACATACTCTCTATTACTACTATTATCTTGGCTCTAATAGGAATTTCTAAACTAAGGGTTGAAAATTCTTTTGTAAATTATTTTAAAGATGGAAGTGAAATCAAAAAAGGCTTATTGGTTATTGATAAAAATTTAGGCGGAACCCTGCCTTTGGATATTATCATTCGTTTTCCTGATAATAAAAACAACCCTAGTTTAAATGATGTATTTGATAGCTTTGAAAGCGAATTTGATGCTCTAGCGACAAAGGATACTTATTGGTTCAATTCTCAAAAAACGCGTATTGCTAAAAAGGTGCATGAATTTTTAGAAAATAAAGAATTCATAGGTTCGGTTTTAAGTCTTAATAGCCTTTTAAGTCTAGGAAAAAATATCAATGATGGCAAGGATTTAGATGATTTTACTCTTGCATTTTTAAACGAAAATTTACCCCCAGAACTTAAGCAAGAACTTCTTTCACCCTTTGTCAATATAGAAGAAAACGAGTTAAGATTTAGCATACGCATTATAGATTCTGATCCAAAACTAAGGCGTAATGAGTTTTTAACAAACCTCAAGCAAGAGCTCGAAACACTTTTAAAAAATGATGGTGTGGAAATTCAAATTACAGGCATTATGCTACTTTATAATAATATGCTTCAAAGCCTTTTTTCATCACAATTTGATACGCTTATTTTTGTTATCTTGGTTATCTTTGTATTGTTTATCGTTATTTTTAGAAGTTTGAAATTTTCAATTATCGCCCTACTGGTTAATATCATTCCTTTAAGTATGGTTTTTGCCCTTATGGGAATTTTAGGCATACCTTTAGATATGATGAGTATTACCATAGCTGCTATAGCCATAGGCATAGGCGTGGATGATACCATACATTATATCTATCGTTTTAAAGAAGAGATTAAAACCAAAAGCGTAGAAGAAGCGATTTTAGCTTCACATCTTAGCATAGGATCGGCACTTTATTATACAACCATTGGTATAGTTTTAGGTTTTAGCGTTATGATGAGTAGCAATTTTATTCCTACGATTTATTTTGGAGTTTTAACTGTATTTGTGATGATTTTACTTTTAAGTGGAAGCTTATTTTTGCTTCCAAGTCTTTTGGTTACAATTTATACTAAGAAAACCAAAGCTTTAAACCCGCATAAAGCGCATAAATAAATACAACCACTAAAATATACTTGATAAAATTTCTCACCCTTTTCCTTTATTTAAAACTTTTAAAACAATCCTTGCAAGTTCCAAAGCTTTAAAACGATGCGAAAGTTGGTTTTTTTCATTATGGCTAAGTTCTGCTAAAGTTTTATCAAAGCCTTTAGGGATAAAAAGGCTATCATAGCCAAAGCCATTTTCACCTCTTTCTGTGTTAATTACATGTCCGTGCATGGTTCCATGCATTGTCCATTCACCCTCTAAGCTTACCAAAGCGATAGCAGCTACATAATGAGCCTTACTTTTTTCAAAGCCCAAAACTCTCATTTGTTTTACAAGCTCATCACGATTGCTTTTATCATCTCCCTTACCACTAAAACGCGCAGAATAAATTCCTGGCTTACCGCCCAAAACATCGACACAAATTCCGCTATCATCGCTTAAAACAATAAATTCATTTTTTTGATTTTCATCCAAAGCATTAAAAACCGCTCTTGCTTTTATAAGAGCATTTTCTTTAAAACTATTGCCATTTTCTTCTATTTCAAAGGTGGTTAGAATTTCATCAAAGGCATAAATTTCAAATTCTTTTAAAAGTTCTTTTAATTCTATAACTTTGTGTTTATTGCTTGTTGCTAATAAAATTTTCATTATCTTGCTCCAAAAATTGAATTATTTTCGCTAAATTATCATTTTCATCCCTTGCCAAACTAAGAAAAATCAAGTATATTCCATATAAAAAGAGCGACGATATTAAAAATCCATACTACAAGCATAGAAGATGAATCAAAAAAACCTGCAATAAGTAAACCTATAAAAATAAAAGCCCACATTGCCATTTTTGCAAAACCAAGCCCCATATCCCCTTTATAAAAACGATCAGAAGTAAGCCCTGATAAAATAAAAGCAGGTGCTACGCCTAAAATAAGCCCTATAATAGGATTTTTCAATTCTAAATAACAAAAACGAAACAATGTTTCATCGCTTAAAGTTTCAATTTTATCTTTATAAGCTGCCAGCAGCTCTATATTTACTTTACCTTTCATTGCCAAAGAAAAAGTTTGAAAACGATTCATAAACCCATCCTTTTAAAAAATTAAAATCTTACTTTTTTAAGCCTTTTAAAAAGATAAAATAAAAAACTTAACAATCCTTAATATAATTCATAGTAAAATTATCTCTTTTTGTAAAATTTAAGATTTTTAGGAAACCAAATAATGCTAAATAATGTCTTACCCCTATCTTTTATCGTTGGAACAAGATTTTTTGGACTTTTTATAGTTTTGCCTGTGCTTAGCTTTTATGCTCTTGAACTCCAGGGTGCAAATGAATTTTTAGTAGGACTTCTAGTGGGTGTTTATGCTCTAACTCAAATGGCCTTACAAATGCCTTTTGGAATACTAAGTGATAAAATTGGACGCAAAAAAACCATGCTTATAGGACTGATTATCTTTATCATAGGCTCTTTAATCTGCTCTTGGGCTGATAATATTTATACAATGCTAATAGGCAGAATGCTTCAAGGTGCAGGGGCTATTGGTGCAGTAGCTACAGCAATGATTAGTGATTTTATCACTGAAGAAAATCGCGGTAAAGCTATGGCGATAATGGGATCTTTTATAGGACTATCTTTTGCAGCTTCTATGGTAATCTCGCCTTTAATGAGTGCTAAATGGGGGCTTTCTAGTCTTTTTGATCTTAGTGCTGTTTTATCGCTTTTGTGTATTATCTTGCTTTATACCGTCGTTCCAAAAGAAAATAAAATCACTCATGAAAATACCAAAACTCCTTTTTTTCATCTTATTAAACAAAAAAATTTAACCCTAATGAATTTTACTAATTTCATGCAAAAAATGCTTATGAGTATAGCGTTTTTAAGCATTCCTATCATTTTAGTAAAACATTTAGGCTTTGATGAACATAAACTTTGGATTGTTTATACAGCATCTATGATAGCAGGCTTTATCGCCATGGGATTTTCAGGAAGTTTAGGCGAAAAAAGAGGCTTAGCAAAGCAAATTTTACTTTTAGGGATAGCTTTTTTTATCCTTTCTTATATCTTTTTTGTTTTTTCTAGCACAATTACTTTCTTTATCGTTGCGGTTGTGATATTTTTTATAGGTTTTAACTTGCACGAGCCCATTATGCAAAGCTGTGCTTCTAAATTTTGCAAAGTACATGAAAAAGGCGCAGCTTTAGGACTTTTTAATGCTTTTGGATATGGTGGAAGTTTTATAGGAGGTATAATAGGAGGTATATTTTTACATCTTAATAAATTAGAATTACTGGCTATTATTTTAGTGATTTTGTCTATTGTTTGGTTTATAGCTTTGTTATATTTAAAAAATCCTTCTGAATTTAAAAATATTTATTTGCCTTTAGAAACGACTTTAAATTTGAGCGAATTTGGTAAAAATTTAGGCGTTGTAGATATATACAAAAACTCAAAAAATCTAGTCATTAAATTTGATAGCAAGCTAACAAATAAAGAAGAATTAGAAAGTAAAATTTAAATCAAAAATAAAAAAAGCTTGAAATTTGATCTATAATTTTATTTTCTAAGGAAAGCTGACAACGCTTTTTATCACTAAGATAAGCTGTGCGAGTAAACAAACTCGTTTTTTGCAGAGTATTTTTAGAGCCAATTTGTATATTTACTTGCATGGTATAATAATTTTCAATATACCATTCCCCATTATTTTCAAAAGGATCAAAATCATAAAAAAATCTTCCCGAACTTGTAATTCTTTGAGCGTAGGAATGCTTTTTAAAATCTACAAGATTAATCAAAATTTCATAATCGGCATTCAAAGATACTTCTTTTAATCCTAAATTTTTAAGTCTTAAAGCTAATTCATCTTTTAGAGTACTTTGAATTTTGCTTGGATTTTGCAAAGTGATACTAAAACTTTGCCCTTGTTTAGCCTTTAAAAAAATGCCTTCATTGCTTGTTTGTATAGAGCTTTGAACAAAGGCAGGCTTTGCGCAAGCACTCAAAAAGAGTGCTAGAAATAAAACTGAAATTAGACGAATTTTTCTCATTATTTGATGATGGTTGGAGTAGCACTAAGGCCTAAAGAACGATATTTTTCATAAAGAGAAAATACTTCTTTTAACTCGCTATCGCTCACCTTTGGATAAGAATTGATATTTGCGTCATAGTATTTATTTAAAATAGCTATTTTCTCATCATCACTCTTAGCTTTTTTACTCTCTTTGTAAATCAATGCTGATTTTTCAAAAGCTGATTTACCATGCACTGGGGTTAAGATATAATTGACTTGATAATTTTTAAGCTCATCTTTAATCTGTGCCAAATGATCTCTACAATAAGGACATTCTGGATCTGAAAATACATAAATAGCGGGTTTGCTTTTATCGCCTAAAGCTATAAGCATTGTTTCTTTTTCTGCTACAGGTTTGGCATTTTTAGCAAAATTTGCCCTAGCCTCTTGGAATTTTTTCATTTCATATTCTTGAGCATAAGAAGTTCTAGTTTTTAAATCAATAATATCAGGAACGATAAGATTGTCTTTTGTAAAAAGAATTTGCTCTTGTTTTTGCCCTTCAAGTTCTATCGTAACAATCACACTTTCAAAGCCTGTATTTCCAACCTTTTGGCGATTGCCTACACTCACTGTTGCATTTGGAAATTGCGCTTTAATACTTTTAGAGTAAAAATCGCTGATTTCAGAATTGCTAGCAGCAAATAAAGACATTGAGCAAGCAAGGATTAAACTTATTTTTTTCATTTATTTTCCTTAAAATCAAATATTAAGATTTTATTTTATAATGATATTCTAAATATTTGTTTTTAAAAATCTTTTTTCATCTTTTTTTTGTACTCTCTCATCTTTATCAAGGTATTCTAAATAAGCTATGGCGTATTTTCTTGAAAGATTAAAACGCTCTTTCATACTTTGTACATCAAGGCTTTGACTCTTTAAAATTTCTAGGCACTCTTGCATAAGCTTATCTAAGGCATTTTTTTCTACAAAAAGATTATGAGAAAGTCTTATAACGCGATTTTGCTTGGTAAGTTTTTTTAAAATTTCATCTCCACTTTTTCTGTCTAATTCTAAAAATTCGTATAAATTATAAGGTGCTTGAGGTTTTATGCCTTGTTTTTTAAGTATATTGTATAGCTCATCGTTGTTTTTTTCCCTAAGCTTTTCATAATCAATTCCTTTTTTAAAATACACTCCCTTTTCAAATTCAAGTAAATTTGATAGATTTTGAAGACCAAATTCACAAAATTCCGCACTAGCCCAAGGAAGTCTTAGAGCTAAAGAGCTTGCTGAAAGCATGGCATAAGGATTTTTTTCAAGTATAAAAGAAATGAATTTTTTAAGCTCATCTAGGGCTAAGAGATTATAAATATTAAGATTTTTTTCATCTATAAAAACTCCATTTAATTCTTTGGCTAAATTCAAAGCTTCTTCATGACTTAACTTAAATCTTTGATAACTTGAAAGCAAGCCAAAGCCATATTTATGCGTATTTTTTAGAAATTCAAAAGCTTTTTTTAATTCTTTATTTTTCAAAAGCATTAAAAATTTGTTTTTTTGCTCCTTTTTCAAAGGCTCACTCACAGGATTTAAAACCTCTCCTCCGCCCACAACACGATTATTTTGCAATAAAATAAATTTTTCATTAAAACATAAAAAAAGATTTTTTTCAAATTCAAGATGGGCAAAAAATTCATTATTTTCTAGCTCTTTTAAAATACTTATCTTGCACTCTATACTTTTTGTACCCACGCAAAAAAGCATTTTTTCATTTTTTAATGTTTTAGCCTTAATCAAAACATCGCATTCTTTAAAACCCTTAAAAAAACCTTTTTTACTTAAAACATAGCCTTTTTTTAATTCTTTATAATCACAATTTAAGCTCAAAGCCACACGATTAAAGGCTGAAATTTCATCAAAATTACTTTCGTGATTTTGTATGTTTTTAACCACAAGTTCTTTTTGATTATCAAGACAAATGATTTTTTCATTGAGGGAAATTTTGCCCTCATTAAGGCTTCCAGTAACTATAGTTCCTATACCTTTTAAAGAAAAAACCCTATCGATATAATAACGAAAAACAAGATTTTCATTAGCACTCTTACACTCTAAATTTAAAAGATAATTTTTTAAGCACTCAATGCTCTCTTGATCCTTTATTGAAGTGTGAAACACTTTCATAGGCATAAACTCAAGTGAATTTAGAATTTTTTGCTCTTGTTCCTTAGGATTTTCACATAAATCACATTTGCTAAACACCAAGATAATATCTTTGACACCTAAAAGTTCAAGTACTTCTAAATGCTCTATACTTTGTTCTTTTAAGCCCTCATTGATATCAACTACAAACAAACAAGCACTAAAACCAAAAGCCCCGCTTATCATCGTTTTAACCAAGTCTTTATGACCTGGCACATCGATAAAAGAAAGGTGTTTTTGCTTATAGTTTAAATTAGAAAAACTTAAATTAATGGTAATTTGTCTTTCTTTTTCCTCTTTTAAACTATCTCCTTCAAAACCATTTATAACTTTAATCAAAGAAGTTTTTCCATGATCAATATGCCCTGCAGTACCGATTAGTAGTGAATTCATAAATTTTCCATAGTATTGATAATTTGAATTAATTTTGATAAATCTTTTTCTCTAATTGTCCTAAAATCCAGCACAAAAGCTTCATTTTCTATGCGACCTATGATATTTTTTGCTCTAAATTTTTCTTGCAATTTTAAAGCATTGCCATTAAAAGCTAAAACATAAGTTTCTAAAGTTTTATCAGGCATAGAACCACCCCCTACTAAACTTTTACTCATTTTCAATTCACTTTTAATCTGAATTTCATTTTGTACCCTTAAAGCTTTTTCTTTAATATGAGTGATTTCGTCATTTAAAAGCTTTAAACTTGTGATTTTTTCATAATCTTTTTCAAGATAAGCCTTAAGACTTTCATTTAACAAAGCAAGTGTGATTTTATCTACTCTTAGCATTCTTAGCAGTTGATTTTCTTTAATTTTATCAATCAATTCTTTTTTACCCAGTATAATTCCAGCTTGCACACTACCAAAAAGCTTATCCCCACTAAAGCTCAAAATATCGCAATGCTTTATCAAATCTTTGACTTTAGGCTCATTTTTTATCAGTTTTGGATTTAAATTCTCACACCAACCCGAACCTAAATCATAATAACTCAAAAGTCCTTTTTCTTTTGCCAAATTTCCTAAATCCTTGATGCCAACCTCGCTATGAAAACCAATCAAAGCAAAATTAGATTTATGGGTTTTTAAAAGCATTTTAGTATTTTCGTTTATAGCTTTTTCATAATCTTTTAAATGCGTTTTATTGCTCGTACCTACTTCACAAAGCTTTACTCCTGCAGCTTTAATCACTTCACTCACACGAAAACTTCCGCCAATTTCAACAAGCTCACCCCTTGAAGTTACAAGTTCTTTGTCAAAACAAAGAGAATGAAGTACCAAAAAAACTGCTGCAGCGTTATTATTTACAACCAAAGCGTCTTCGCATTCAAAAAGCATTTTAAGTTTTTCAAGCACCAAGGTATAGCGACTTCCTCTTTTACCGCTTTCTAAGTCAAATTCGATATTAGCATAATTACAAAGCACATCTTTGGATTTTTCAAAAATACTCTCATCAATAACACTACGCCCCAAATTTGTATGAATAACCACACCCGTAGCATTAATAACACTTTGTAAATCTTTGCGTAAATGTTTTTGAATTTCTTGCTGTATTTTTTCTAAAATAGTATTTTTATCTAGCAAATCTTCGCTTATATTCGCCTTGAGTTTAGCGACAACACTTTTGCAAAAATAAGATCTTAAATAAAAAGGATATTCTTTTAAACTCTCATCATCAATCAAGCTTCCAATTTGTGGAAAAGTTCTAAATTTGTTCATCTTAAGCCTTAAGAAAATATTTGGTTATTTTACCATAGAATTTGGCAAATTGACCATCAAGGAAAATCAATGAAAGACTTTGTTTTCATACAAAATGAAAATCTTATTCCCTTGCCCGATGAGATAAATATTTGGGAAAATTGCAAAGATGAAGAAGTTTTAATTTCTAATGAAAAAGCACAAAAAGCACAAATTTATGCTCCAGAAATCAATTTTTATCTTAAAAGTTCACAAGATGAAATTTTAGAAAAAAGTAAAAATATATTAAAACTTTATGAAGCTAGGGCAAATGTCTATGATTTAGGGCTTGATTTAGAACAAAACAAAGAAGTAAAAAACCGCATTATTTTGGTAGATTCTGATGATACTATGGCTGATTTTTTAAAAAAACAAAACTTTAAAATCATAAGCTTAAAAAATGAAGAAATTCTAGCAGTATTTGGCAGCATAGGCGAGCTTTGTGTTGTGATTTTAAATCAAGGAGAAGAAGTAGAAATTGATTTTGATATTTTACTTTTTAATACAAATTCTAATGACATTCGCAAGGATTTTACAAGACAAAGTGGCTGTTATAATATTAGCAATTTTAAAAATCAAGAAAGTTTACTGAAATTTTTACAAGATAAAAGCCCAAAATACACATACAAAACCTATATTACCTATGATTCTAGCGTATGTCAATACCACGAAAGACGCAGTGAGCATTGCGCAAAGTGTGCTGAAATTTGCCCTACGATAGCTATTTTAAAAGATGATGAAAACAAGCATTTAGAATTTTCTCAAGTAGATTGCCTAGGCTGTGGAGGCTGTATCAGCGTGTGCCCTAGTGGTTCGCTTGATTATGCACCCATGCCTAGGGAAAGTTTTTTTGAACTTTGTGAATTTTATAAAGAAAAAAAGATTTTAATCATACCTAAAAAAATGTCTTTAGAAAATTTAAATATAAAGCTACCCAAAGATGTTTTGCCTTTTATGATAGAAGGTGAAAAGTGGCTTTCTTCTATGCATTTTCTAACTCTTTTGCAAAGCAGTGGTGCAAATTTGGTTTTTTACACGGATTTTATTTCACGAGGAAGTGCTGAAGCAATAGATCTTTTAAATACTTTTTTTGAAAGAAAATTTCAAAAAGAAGCTATTTTTACCGCTAAAGATGAAAAAGAATTGCAAAATGCTTTAGGAAAGCAAGAATTTATAGAAAATTTAAGTTTTGATTTTCACAATAACACTCTTACTACTAGAGAAAATTTTGCCAAAAGAATGCAAAATTTGATCCAAAATGATGATTTTGGTCTAAAAGAAAGTGGTGAATGGTTAAGATATGGAAAAATAGAAATCAATGCAAACACCTGTACTCTCTGTCTTTCTTGCGTAGGAGCCTGTAATGTAGGAGCTTTGATTGCCGATACTAAAGAAAATGCACTCAAATTTAATGCTTCATTATGTACCACCTGTGGATACTGCGAAGTAAGTTGTGCCGAAAAAGATACTCTAAAACTTACGCGTAGTGGAATGGAATTTAATCCAAGTTATTTTAAATACCAAACCATGGCAAAAGATGAACTTTTTGCTTGTGTAGAATGCGGAAAAGAATTTGCTACCAAAAAAGCGGTAGAAAAAATTGCAAATTTAATGAAACCTAAATTTGGTAATGACGAGAGCAAGATAAAAACTCTTTATTGCTGTGCAGATTGCAAAGCAAAGGTGATGATGCTTGCCATGCAAAAAAGATAAAATCGATTTTTGAGTGCGAATTTAATATTTTAATGGTGTATAAATTTCAAATCTTCTTCTATATAAAAAGCAGTCTTTTATCTTTCTAAGCAGGTTTTGAAAAAAGTAGAATAATTAAAAATATACTGAAATATCGGCAAAGAAAGCCGATATTTTTAAAAATTAAGCAAAATGAGCTTTGATTTGTTCTACCCAAGCGTCAATTCTTGCTTCAGTTTGATCTTCTTGATTGTCATTATCAAGTGCAAGACCTACAAATTTTCCATCAACAACTGCATCGCTTGATTCAAATGTATAGCCATCAGTTGAAACTTCACCTACTAAATTTGCGCCTGCATTTTTTAAATTTTCTGCAAGTTTTCCCATACCGCCGCAGAAAGTGTCTGAATAGCTTTCACTATCACCCATTCCAAATACAGCTACAGTTTTTCCACCAAGGCTAAGACCTGAAAAATCAAAACCATCCCAATCATCTTGTAAATCACCACTTCCCCAAGTAGAAGTTCCACAAATTAATTTATCATAAGAATTAATTTTAGCTGCATCAATATCTGCAACATTTAAAACATCACTAATTCCTAATTTTGAAGCGATTGTATTTGCTGCTCCTTCTGTATTTCCCATAGCACTTCCATAAATTACTGCTACTGACATTATTTTCTCCTTATAAGTTTATTTGTTATTGAATACGGAACTAATTTTAACATAGTTTTATTTAAATCGCATAAAAAATGTTTTATTTGAATAAAATGTGTGAATTTTTTGTTACGCGGACAAACTATGTAGATTTGTTCAAATTGATTTTGATATATAAATTTAGATATTTTTTGAATTTCGTTATCGATATTTAAATT
This sequence comes from Campylobacter sp. 110, assembly GCF_002383965.1. Taxonomy (NCBI): domain Bacteria; kingdom Pseudomonadati; phylum Campylobacterota; class Epsilonproteobacteria; order Campylobacterales; family Campylobacteraceae; genus Campylobacter; species Campylobacter sp. 110. Next base: position 52,405 of record NZ_NXBD01000060.1, read on the forward strand.
TTGAAGATCCACTTCCTTGCAAAGAGGTAAAACGGCAATTTTATTATCTATGATAATCAAATTATCATTTTGAATAATGCTTCGATTTTGATTTTGATGAGAAATTTTATCATATACATAAAAATCAAATAAAACTTGCGCATCAAAACAAATTCCTCTAAAATAAGCCCTTAAAAGCCTTAAAATATCGACATTTTGAAATATCTTAGTTTTAAAAATCAAACTCTTTCTTTTTTGAAAATAAGAAATGTTCAAAGTAAGATTTTTATCGATATTTTTTATCTTGCCAAAAGGCGTATGTATCACATCTTGCAAGAAGTTTTGAAAAGGCATTTTTAAATCCTTTGCACTTTTTGCATATGAAAGCGGGATTCTTAAAGCACTATCAATACTAGCATTGTATTGAATCAAAAAAGTTTTGACAAGCTCTTGCTTGCACAAAGAACTATAAACCCGAGGGATAAATTCTATTTTATCATCAAATCCAAATAGCATTATTCAACCTTAGAGCAAGAAAATTCTTTATCTAAATTAAATATCTTACAATACTCACAATACACGCAACTTACGCTTCTTTTTGCGCAAACTAATGGAATTTTTCGTTTTTTAGCCTCGTTTTTAATTTTTTTCATAGTATTGTGATTTAAGAAACTCGTAAGCATTACTATACATTCTGTATCACAAGGAATAGGTTTGCGATTGACTCTATTTTCATTGCGCGCATCCCAATGCTCTATTTTTTTTGCACCTAAATCATACAAAACAGCCTTAATAGGTGTTATTTCATCTGCACCAATAACCAAAACTGACATAAGCTCTCCTTTGTGATTTTTATTTTAAATTATTTTGATAATTATTATAATATAATCAAACTAAATTTATTTTGAAATTTATTATCATTAATATTTTTTATCAATTTATATTAATTCAGCTAATTTTAATTTTTAATAGATATAATTTTTCAACTAATAAAAATTATTATTTAGGAGAAAATAATGAAAAAATTAACTAACGACTTCGGAAACATTATAGCCGATAATCAAAACTCTTTAAGCGCAGGTGCAAAAGGCCCTTTACTTATGCAAGATTATCTTTTACTTGAAAAACTTGCTCATCAAAATAGAGAAAGAATTCCAGAAAGAACAGTGCATGCAAAAGGAAGCGCAGCTTATGGCGAAATAAAAATTACAGCAGATTTAAGTGCTTATACCAAAGCTAAAATTTTTCAAAAAGGTGAAGTTACTCCATTGTTTTTGCGTTTTTCAACAGTAGCTGGTGAAGCAGGTGCAGCAGATGCTGAGCGTGATGTACGTGGATTTGCCATTAAATTTTACACCAAAGAAGGAAACTGGGATTTAGTAGGAAATAATACTCCAACTTTTTTTATTCGTGATGCGTATAAATTTCCTGATTTCATCCATACTCAAAAAAGAGATCCAAGAACTCACCTAAGAAGTAATAATGCTGCTTGGGATTTTTGGAGTTTATGTCCTGAAAGTTTACATCAAGTAACCATTCTTATGAGCGATAGAGGAATTCCTGCAAGTTATCGTCATATGCATGGATTTGGAAGCCATACTTATAGTTTTATTAATGATAAAAATGAAAGATTTTGGGTGAAATTCCATTTTAAAACCCAACAAGGGATTAAAAATCTTACCAACCAAGAAGCTGCCGAGCTTATAGCAAAAGATAGAGAAAGTCATCAAAGAGATCTCTATAATGCTATAGAAAATAAAGATTTTCCAAAATGGAAAGTTCAAGTTCAAATTCTTGCTGAAAAAGATATAGAAAAACTTGGATTTAATCCTTTTGATTTAACAAAAATTTGGCCTCATAGCGTAGTGCCTTTAATGGATATAGGTGAAATGATCTTAAATCAAAATCCACAAAATTATTTTAATGAAGTAGAACAAGCTGCCTTTAGTCCAAGCAATATCGTTCCTGGAATTGGCTTTAGCCCTGATAAAATGTTGCAAGCTAGAATTTTTTCATATCCTGATGCACAAAGATATAGAATAGGAACTAATTATCATCTTTTACCAGTAAATCGTGCAAAAAGCGAAGTGAATACTTACAATGTCGCTGGTGCTATGAATTTTGATAGCTATAAAAATGATGCAGCTTATTATGAACCAAACAGCTATGATAACAGCCCAAAAGAAGACAAAAGCTATCTTGAACCTGATTTAGTCTTAGAAGGCATAGCACAAAGATATGCTCCACTAGATAATGACTTTTATACTCAACCAAGAGCTTTATTTAATCTTATGAATGATGACCAAAAAACTCAACTTTTTCATAATATCGCCGCTTCTATGGAAGGAGTTGATGAAAAAATTATCACTAGAGCTTTAGAACATTTTGAAAAAATTTCACCTGATTATGCACAAGGTATTAAAAAAGCTTTGGGAAAATAATTTTTACTTGCCACTTTTTAGGTGGCAAACTAAAGATTATAAACAAAGGAAAAACGATGATGACACTTAGCTTAGAAGAAGAAAAAAGATTTGCCGAGCTTTGCAAAATGGCTTTTAATTTTGCTAGAAATAACGAATATGAAAATCTTAAAATCATGATAGAAGCAGGACTGAATGTGAATTTAAAAACACATAAAGGCGATACCTTGCTTATGCTTGCAGCTTATAATAATTCTTATGAATGTGCAAAAATACTTTTAGAAAAGGGTGCACTTGTTGATGAAAAAAATGATCGTGGACAAACCCCATTAGCGGGAGTTTGTTTTAAAGGATACTTACCTATGTGTGAACTTTTAGTTAAATATGGAGCAAATATTGATGAAAACAATGGTTTAGGAATGACACCTTATACTTTTGCTATTATGTTTGGACGAAAAGATGTGGCAGAATTTTTACTCAAAAAATCTAAAAATAATTTTTTAAAGAAAATAAGCCTAAAAATACTAAAATTTATCAAAAAATTTTAGTTATTTTTTAAATTTCTTCAGATACCTATAGACACTAGGTTCTGAAATTTTTAAAAATTTTGCTACGATAGGAACCGCCCCTTTTATATTAAAAATACCTTTTTCATATAGCTTTTCAGCAATTTCTTCTTTTTGAGTAATGCTTAATTGATAATCAGAATTTAAATAACTACAATCTACGCTTTGAACTAAAATATCCTCTATCGAGTGACTTAATGTTTCTATACTTGAATCATTTTGAGAAAAACTAATATTTCCTAAAATATCACCCATATCTCCAATTTTTTCTAAATCAATCATCTTGCATATTAAATCTCTCATAATGCTAGTATCATGATTGATACACAAAATACCTACTAATTTGTCATGATTTTTAATAAAAAAAGTAGATCCTCTAATTAATTTTGATTTTCCAACAAGAGCCTTATAATCACATAAAAAATCTTTTTCTAAATATTTTTTATTTTGCATAAGCTCACTTGCAAAAGCAGTCAAGGGAGAATCTAAACTTCTTCCACTAATGTGACTGTTAGCAATTGCTGCAATATAGGCCCCATCTTCAGTAATTACATGAAAAACTATCTCATATTGCTCACCTAAAACTTCTCCTAAAAAATATGTCAACTTTATAAATTGTTGTTTTTGTCCCTCATCCATAAAACTGCCTTCAATAAAAAATTAATATAATATTAAATTCTACTCTTTATACTTTAAAACATTTCTTAAAAATAAAATTTTATTATTATGATAATAAACTATTGACAAATTATTATTGTAGTGATAAAATGCATTCTGCTTAATCTATATTTAACAAAGGAGAATTCATGTCAAACTATCCAAAGGCCATTGGTCCATACTCAGCTTACAGAGAAGTAAATGGACTTTTATTTATATCAGGACAACTTCCTATCAACCCTGATTCAGGCGAAATAGAAAGCCATGATATCAAAGAACAAACCAAACAATCTTTGAAAAATATCGGTGCTATCTTAGAAGAAAATGGTATCAGTTATGATAAAGTGGTTAAAACCACTTGCTTTTTAGCTGATATTAATGATTTTATAGCATTTAATGAAATTTATGCTGAATTTTTTAAAGCTCCTTATCCAGCAAGAAGTGCTTTTGCAGTAAAAGATCTGCCAAAAAAAGCTAAAGTAGAGATAGAGATCATCGCTCAAAAAGGATAAAACATGCTAGGTATTGTTTTTTCTTTATTTAGTGTTTTTTACTTGTTTTTATGCTTTATAAAAAAATCAATGCTCACATGGCATTACTTTTAAGTGGTTTACTTTTACTTTCCTTAGCTGCTATTTTTGGACTTTCTCCACACATTGTCGCTAAAGGTTCTTTAAATTTAGGTTTTTTTGATATTTTTCAAGTTTTTAATCAAACCATGTCAAGTACATTAGCAGGGCTTGGACTTACACTTATGACTATAGCAGGTTTTTCTGCTTATATGGATCATGTAGGGGCTTCTTATGCACTTTTTAAAGTTTTTGAAAAACCTTTAAAAGCCGTAAAATCTCCTTATGTTTTACTCATAGTTGCTTATTTTATCGTGCAATTTTTAGTTCTTTTCATCCCTTCTCACGCAGGCTTGGCACTTTTACTTATGGTTACTATGTATCCTATACTTGTACGTTCTGGTGTTTCAAAACTTTCTGCCTTAAGTGTGATTGCGATTTGTCAATATATCGATCATGGACCTGGAAGTGGAAATGTGATCATGGCATCAAAAGTAGCTGAAGTTGATCCTGCAATTTATTTTGTTCATTATCAACTCCCTACAACCTTGCCTATCATTATAGCTGTAGGTATTGCCATATATCTTTGCAATAAATTTTTTGACAAAAAAGATAATTTTGTCTTCAATGCACAAGAAATTGAAAAAGAACTAAATGAAAATGAAGGTAAAGAAAAAGAACTTAAAAAACCTCCTAGAATTTATGCGATTTTACCTATAATTCCTTTGGTTTTAATCCTAGGATTTAGTTCCGTGCTTGATAGCATCTTGGTTTTAATGGGAATAAGTAGCGCTGAAGAAGTTAAAGCAGCTGCTAGCACTGCAATTAAAATGAATGTTCCAGTAGCAATGGTGATTTCAACTTTTGTGGCTATTATTTTTGAAATGATACGCTATAAAAGTATAGTAGAAACTCTTAATTCTATTATGATTTTCTTTAAAGGAATGGGACATTTATTTGTTATCACAGTTTCACTCATCGTTTGTGGTCAAGTATTTGCAAGTGGTCTTTTATCTGTAGGTTTTGTAGATACTTTAATAGAATTTTGCAAAAATGCAGGATTTGGAGTTTTGGCTATTATTATCGCCGTTTCAATCTTGCTTGCGGTTTGTGCTTTCTTAATGGGTTCAGGAAATGCGGCATTTTTTAACTTTGCTCCACTTATCCCAAATATAGCAAAACACTTTGGAGTTGAAACTATCACCATAATAGCACCGATTCAAATCATGACAGGCTTTGGAAGATGTGTTAGTCCTATTGCACCAGCGATTTTAGCTATCTCAGCTATTGCAAAAGTAAGTCCTTTTGCCGTGGTTAAAAGAACAGCTATTCCTATGCTTGTAGCGGCTATTGTAAATGTTATTATGACTTATATCTATCTTTAAAAAGGAGAAAAAATGAACTCAAAAACTAAACTTATTCATTGTGGCAGAGGCGATCAAGGCGCTGAAGTAAGATCAGTTAATCCTACACTTATGCGTGCATCAACCATACTTTTTAAAGATCACGCAACTTGGCAAAAATACAGAGAATTAAGAAAAACAGATCGTGTTTTAAGTTATGGAGCTAGAGGAACAACAACCAATTTTGAACTTGAAAAACTTATTTGCACTCTAGAGGGTGGTTATAGAGCACAACTTTTCCCAACAGGACTTGCAGCATTAGCTATGGTGCTTTTAAACTATGCAAGCAAAGATGCGCATTTTTTAATCACCGATGCAATTTATGGTCCTGTAAGAACGATTTGCGAATTATTTTTAGAAAAAATGGGTGTTGAAATTGATTTTTTAAAAGCTGATGCAAGTGATGTAGAAGAAAAAATCAAACCTAATACCAAGCTTATCTTATGTGAAAGTCCAGGTTCTATACTTTATGAAATCATAGATTTACCAAAACTTTGCAAAATTGCCCATGCGCATAATATCCCTGTAGCTATTGACAATACTTATTCTAGTGGATATTTTCTAAATCCTTTAGAACTTGGAGTGGATATTTCAGTTATCGCCGCTACAAAATATCTTAGCGGACACTCTGATGTAACCATGGGTATAGTAGTAATCAACGAAAAAGAATGGAAAAATTTTGACAAACTTCCAGAAGCTTTAGGCTTTACAACAAGTCCTGATGATGCTTACTTAGTACTTCGTGGTATGAGAACACTAGATGTAAGAATGAAAGCTCATGAAAAAAGTGCTGATGAAATTGTAGAGTTTTTACAAAGCAGAAAAGAAATTAAAACAATTTTCTATCCAAAACTCAAATCCCACCCAAATCATGAAATTTTCATGCGTGATCATAAAGGTGCAAATGGTATGATTACCATAGAATTTGCAGAAGGTTATAGCAAAGATGATGCTATTAAATTTGTAGATAAACTAGAATACTTTTCAATTGGTGCTAGCTGGGGTGGATATGAAAGCTTAGCCACCGTAACTACTCCACCTAGAACTGCAACAGACCTAAGTGCAAGAGGACCATTTGTAAGATTTCATATAGGTCTTGAAGATACTAAAGATTTAATTGCTGATTTAACACAAGCTTTTGATAGTATTAAAAAATAAGGAGATAAGATGACAGGAATTAGCGTATTTGATCATAGATTACTAGCAGACTCATGGAGCACACAGGAAATGCGTGCTATTTTTTGCGAACAAAACCGCATACAAAAATGGCTCGATGTTGAAGCAGCTTTAGCAAAAGCACAAGCAAAACTTAAAATTATCCCTAAAAAAGCAGCTGATGAGATCGCAAAAAAAGCTCATTATAAATTTATGGATATGGACTTTATCTTTGCTGAATTTAAAAAGACTAAACACCCTTTAGTTCCTACTGTAAGAGGATTAGAAAAAGCTTGCGATAATAATTTAGGCGAATATGTACATTTTGGAGTAACCACTCAAGATATCATCGATACAGGACTGGTTTTACAATTTAAAGAAGCAATGACTCTTGTAAAAAGTGAATTAAAAGCTATCGCAAAAGCCTTAGCGAAACTAGCTAAAACCCATAAAAACACTGCTATGATGGGAAGAACTTTAGCACTTCAAGCTTTGCCTATTACTTTTGGACATAAAGTGGCTATTTGGTTAAGCGAACTTGAGCGTCATTTTGAAAGAATACTTGAGCTTGAAAAAAGACTTTATGTAGGTAGTATAGTAGGTGCTGTAGGAACTAAAGCAAGTTTAAGTGATGAGTGCAATGAAGTAGAAAAACTCACTTTAGAAAATTTAGGACTTGATGTGCCTAATATTTCTTGGCAGAGCGCACGTGATCGCTTTATAGAACTTGGTTTTGTACTAGGTAATATCAACGCAACCTTTAACAAAATCGCTCATGAAATTTTAATCCTTTCGCATAATGAAATTGATGAAGTTGCTGAACCTTTTGGAAAAGGACAAGTAGGATCAAGCACTATGCCACACAAAAGAAATCCTGCAGTAAGCGAAAATGCGGTTACAGTAAGCAATGCCTTTAAAGCAAATTTAGCCATTTTAAGCGATATTGAAAGACATGAACATGAAAGAGATGGTCAAGTTTGGAAAATGGAATGGAAGCTTTTACCTGAAATGTTTTTAATGCTTTCTGTGGTTTTAGCAAATATGAAATTCGCTCTTAGTGATTTAGAAGTAAAAAAAGACAAAATGCTTAAAAATTTAAATACTCTTAATGGTTTTGTTTTAGCCGAGCGTGTTATGTTTGCATTAAGCGATCATTATGGAAAACAACATGCCCATGAAATTGTTTATGAAAATGCTATGCTAGGTATAGAAAAACAAAAAACTTTTAAAGAAGTTTTACTTGCAGATAAAAGAGTATCTAAGGTATTGAAAGAAAAAGAAATTGATGCTTTGCTTGATGCAACAACCTATGTAGGATATGCACCAAAACTTGTAGATGAATTTTTAGCAAAAATCAAAAATAGCGCTATCTTAAAATAGGAAAAATCATGTTCTATAGTGAAAGTTTAGCGGATTTTATTTTCAATCTTAAATATGAAAATATCCCCAATACAGTTGTTCAAAGGGCTAAAGAGCTTATGCTTGATAGCCTTGGAACAGCTATAGCAGCAAGCAAAGAAGAATGTGTTTTAAATGCTTTTAAAGCTTTTGAAAATTTAAGCACAGAAAAAAATACTCCTATTTGGGTAAATGATCAAAAATTAGATCCTATATACGCAGCCATGCTAGATGGCATTGCTTCTCATGCGTTAGATTTTGACGATACGCATACAGAAGCGATTTTGCATGCAAGTGCGATTTTAACTCCACTTTGTTTAAGTTATGGTTTTCATGTTAGCAAAGATGCGAAAAAAATCATCAAAGCTTTTATAATAGGCTGGGAAATTGCAGCTAGAGTAGGCATTGCAAGCAAAGGTACTTTTCATAAGCGTGGTTTTCATACCACTGCTATTGCAGGAATTTTTGGAAGCGTGAGTGCAAGTGCAATCTTGCTGGATCTTAACAAAGAACAAATCATCAATGCTTTAGGACTTGCAGGAAGTTTTGCAAGTGGGGTTAATGAGTTTTTATCCAATGGATCTAATTCAAAAGTTTTACATATTGCCAATGCTATTAAAAACGGCATTATGGTAGCTCATTTTGCTAAAAACAATATGAGTGGACCTTTGAGTATTTTTGAAGGTAGGGATAATATCTTTAAATGTTTTGGCATAGAAGAAGAATGCGATAAAACAGAACTTAACAAAGCCTTAGGAGAAATTTGGCAAACTATGCAAGTTTCAATCAAGCCTTATCCAAGTTGTCATTTTGCTCATGGGCTTATTGATTGTGCTATTGCTTTAAAAAATGATGGTTTAAAAGCTGATGAAATTAAAAGTATTCATTGTTTTGTAGATGAAGTTCCTATTTCTTTTATCTGTGATCCTTTGGAAGCAAAATACACTCCAAATAGTGCTTATGAAGCTAAATTTTCCATGCCTTTTTTAATGGCTCTAGGATTCTTTGATGGCAAAATCACTCTTAATTCTTATGAAAATTTAAAGCGTGGAGAAGTACTAGAATTTGCTAAAAAAATCAGTTACGAAAAAAGGAAATCTCAAGGCTTTCCAAAATATTTTCCAGGGCATTTAGAAGCCAGTTTGCAAGATGGACGCATAATCCAAAAAGATGTTTTTATCAATAAAGGTAATTTTGATAATCCACTAAGTTTTGAAGAATTAAAAGCTAAATTTTTAGCCAATGCACAAATTTACCTTGATAATGCTAAAGCTAACAAAATTCTAGATCAAATCATCAATCTAGAAAATTTAAACCACTTTTCTTTTTAAATATTTATCCTTCTTTTTACAAGAAGGATAATTTCATTACACTTTTTTATTATAATATTTATTATTAATTTAGGAATTACAATGACTTTAAACGAGTTAAAAGATGGACAAAAGGCTATTATTATCAATTTAAACGCTCACAAAGAACTCAAAAATAGACTTTTAAGCTTTGGATTTATTAAAAATAAAAACTTGAAAAAAATTCACTCCTCTTTAAAAAATGCCACCATAATGGTAGAGCTTGATGCAAGTTGTGTTATCCTAAGATCTGATGAAGCTAAAACCATAGAAGTGAATCTTATATGAAAAAAATCAAAATAGCCCTTGTAGGTCAGCCTAATGTAGGCAAAAGTCTTCTTATTAATGCGCTTTGCAAAGCCAATATGAAAGTAGGAAATTTTAGCGGAGTTACTATAGAAAAAGCAAGCACAAAAACTTTTTATAAAAACTATGAATTTGAAGTCATTGATTTGCCAGGAACTTATTCTTTAGATGGATATAGCGAAGAAGAAAAAATCACACGTCATTTTTTAAATCAAAATGACTATGATGTTATTGTTAATGTTTTAGATGCTACCAATTTAGAACGCAATCTTATCCTTAGTGCAGAACTTTTAAGCCTTAATAAAAAAATGCTTTTAGCTTTAAATATGTGCGATGAAGCCAAAAAAGAAGGTATAGAGCTTGACACTTCTATTTTAAGCCAAGAATTTCAAAGTCAAGTTGTTGAAATTTCAGCAAAAACAAAAGAAAATTTAGAACTTTTGCTGCAAAAAATTATTATTTTATTTGAAAGTAAATTTATTCCAAGATCTCAATTTTATACTCCGCTTTGTGAAAAAAGCCCAGAGAAAGAAGATTTATTATATTTTATTAATGAACTTTCAAAAAAAATTATCACGCACAAAAAAGAAGAAAGAAATTTAACCAAAAAAATCGATGCCTTACTTATCCATAAATTCTTTGGCTTACCTATATTTTTATTTTTAATGTGGCTTTTATTTCAACTCACCTTTAGCTTAGGGCAAATTCCTATGGATTATATAGAATCGGGCTTTAATGCCTTAGGTGAATTTGTTAAAAACAATATTTCTAATACCTTTATCGCTTCAGCTTTGGCTGATGGGATTATCGCAGGTGTTGATGCTGTGATACTTTTTTTGCCTAATATAATGATTTTATTTTTAGGCATAGCTCTTTTAGAAACCACAGGCTATATGTCAAGAGTAGCTTTTTTACTTGATGGGATTTTACATAAATTTGGTTTGCATGGTAAAAGTTTTATTCCACTAATCACTGGCTTTGGTTGTTTGGTACCTGCTTTTATAGCTACACGCACTCTTAAGAACAAAAGAGATAGGCTTTTAACTCTTTTTGTGATCAATTTTATGAGTTGTGGGGCAAGACTTCCTGTATATGTGCTTTTTTTCCAAGTGAAAAAGCAGGAAATTATCTTTTTGGAATTTATATTTTAGGTGCGATTTTAGGACTTTGTGCTGCAAAATTTTTAAGAATGACAGCATTTCGTGGACTTGATGAACCTTTTGTTATGGAAATGCCAAAATATCGTATGCCAAATTGGCATTTAGTTTGGTTTATGGTTTATAATAAAGCCAAAATGTATCTTAAAAAAGCAGGAACTTTCATACTTTTGGCCTCTTTGCTCATATGGTTTGCTAGCAATTTTCCAAAAAGTGAAGAAAATTTAAATGATTTTAATGCTCAAGAAAGAGCTATAGAACAAAGTTATTTAGGACAATTTGGCAAAGGCATAGAACCTATTTTTAAACCCCTTGAGTTAGATTGGAAATTAAGCGTATCTTTAATCAGTGGTTTGGCTGCTAAAGAAGTGATGATCTCAACTATGGGCGTGCTTTATTCACTAGGAAAAGATGTAGATGAAACAAATAATGATCTAAAAGGAATTATCGCTAAAAACATACCTATACCAAGTGCAGTGGCTTTTATTTTATTTGTAATGATTTATAATCCCTGCTTTGCAGCAACTATAGTTTTTTTCAAAAGAAAGTGGAAAGCTAAAATATACTCTCTTTCTCTTTCTTTTTACCTGCACAAGTGCTTATATAGTAGCTTTTATAGGGCTTCATATTGCTAAAATTTTATTAAATTAACTTGCTTTTAATGATGAAATTTTAGTAATATTATCTTCAAAAGCTTTTAAAATACTATAAGCAATACCTTCAAAATCAAGCCCACCGCAAAGATAGATCAAAGTCATACGAAAAGATTTACTCACATCAAGCTTTGGTTTTTCAGCATTCATATTTAACTTAAAATCATAAGGACTTGCATGTTTAAAAGCGTAATTTTTTGCCGCAATTAAAAAATCATTCTTATCTTTTAAAAATGCGCCTTTAACCAAAATAAAACTCATCTCAAGATATTTCCAAAAATCTTTTGAAGGCATAGGATTTTCATCAAAATTTTGTTCTATAAAAGCATAGTTTTTCTCAAAGGATTTTTTATAATTTTCTACAAGCGAAGCGCCTAATTTATTTTTAGCTATATTTTGTAAAATAAGTTTTATATTGCTTTCAAATTCAAAATCTATTTGTTCTAAAATTTTAATTTGCTCTTCTAGAAAAAATTCTTGTTTTAACTCTTCATTGCAAAGTTTAGCGTAAGAAAAAATATTTGCCATAGGTTTTTCATAATTCCCAAACTCATCCCAAAAATTTTTCTCACTACAGGCTATACAACCATGTCCTGCAGCCACTGGCCAAGAAGTTTTAGCATTAAATTTCACTTTAGGACAGTTGTTGTAAGTATAAGGTCCTTTACAACCTATCTTAAATAAACAAGCTCCATTCTTTGCAGCTTCATCGTCAAAATGTTCAGCAAAAATCCCACTTTCAAATTTCGCCTTTCTTTCACACATATCATGCAAACATTTACCATAAGCCCACACAGGACGATTTTGCTCATCAAGTTCAGGCAAAACTCCAAATAAAGCAAAAAAACTTAAAGTCGCAATGATATTTATATCACTTGGAGGACAACCTGGAATATTTACTACTTTCTGACTTAAAACTTCGCTAATACCACAAGTTTTACTAGGATTTGGATAAGCAGCCTGAATACCACCATAACTTGAACAAGTACCCACTGCAAAGATAGCCTTGGCTTTAGCGGCTAGTTTTTCTAAAATTTCATAGCCACTCTCTCCTTGCGCTCCTATAGTAAGAAAAAAGGTATCAATGGCTGCAACACCACCTTCAACCGCTAAAATAAAATCTTCTTCTAAAACATACTCTAAAAGCTCTTCAGCCTTAGTGCCATTTGCCGCCATTAAAGTTTCATGATATTCTAAAGAAAAAAAATCAAAAATAAGCTCATCAAAACTTGGCAACTCAGAACGCAACAAACTCTCGCTACACCCTGTACATTCACAAAGATGAAGCCATACTAACTTTGTTTTAGGTGCGATTTGAAAAAATCTTTGAGCAAGAGCTGGAATTTCATTGCCTAAAGATAAATGCCTAGCAAGAATTTTTACACTTTCTTCATTGATAACCTTATCCTCTTTTAAAGTAGAATTCTCAAGTTTTTTAATGCGATCTTCAAGTATATTTTTTAATTCTTCATTGCTAAGCTTTGCCATTTTTTATCCTTTTTGATTATCCCAACAAAGAACAGTTTGCCCTTCTTCATTTTTTTCAACATCGCCCATACCCATGATGTTATATCCTGCATCAACATAATGTATTTCACCTGTAACACCATTTGCTAAATCGCTAAGTAAATACATAGCCGAATTGCCTACATCTTCTATACTAACATTGCGTTTTAAAGGAGAATTGATTTCATTGTATTTTAAAATCATTCTAAAATCCCCTATTCCACTTGCTGCCAAAGTTTTAATAGGACCTGCTGAAATAGCATTAACACGAATTCCTTTTACTCCTAGATCTCTTGCTAAATAACGCACAGAACTTTCAAGTGCGGCTTTTGCTACACCCATAACATTATAATGAGGTACATATTTAACCCCACCAAGATAACTTAAAGTCAAAATCGAACCCTTATCTTTTAAAATAGGTAAAACCGCACGTGTTAAAGAAAGTAAAGAATACACAGAAGTTTGCATAGCTATATCAAAAGCTTCTTTTGAAGTTTCTAAAAAAGAATTTTCTAAAGCTTCTTTTGGAGCAAAAGCAACCGCATGTACTACAAAATCAATCTCACCTAAATCTTTTTTGATTTTTTCAGCGATAGAATCTAAATGCTCGTTATTATTTACATCAAGCTCATAAACAAAATTAGAATTAAACTCTTGTGCTATAGGTTCTACACGTTTTTTTAAAGCATCATTTAAAAAAGTAAAAGCAAGCTCGGCTCCTTGATCAAAACATGCTTTTGCTATGCCATAAGCGATAGATTTATTATTTGCAACCCCTACAATAAGGCCTTTTTTACCCTTCATAATCATCTTTTATCCTTTGATTAATTTTATAAAATTTTCTACTTTTAAAGCTGCAGAGCCTATCAAAACTCCACCACAATGATTTACACTTAAAATTTCTTTGATATTATTTTCATTCACACTTCCACCATAAAGCAAAGGTGCCTTGGTTAAACTCGCTAAAAATTCAAGCACTTTAGCGATATCTGTATTTTGTGCACTCACTCCCGTTCCTATAGAATAAATAGGCTCATAAGCGATAATGAGTCTTTCATAATTTAAATCAATAATTTCAAGTTGTTTTTTTAAAAACTCTAAAGTCTTGCCTGAATTTTTTGTATCTAAATTTTCACCTATACAAAAAACAATTTTATAACCATGCTCTTTAGCAAAATCAAATTTAGCCTTAATAAATTCTTCATCTCCTAAAGCTCTTCTTTCAGAATGCCCGATTAAAACGCATTTGATCCCAAATTCGTCCAAATGTTCTTTTCCAAGCTCGCCTGTAAAAGCACCATTAACACAAGGATAAAAATTTTGGGCTCCTTGTATGAAGTTATTTTCTTTTTCTAAAAATGCTACACTAGGTGGGAAAACGATAATATCATCGCATTTTACCCCTATAGTTTTATTTAAAATTTCAGCATAAATTTTAAAACTTGCTCTTGTGTGATTGCATTTTAAATTTGCAGCAAAGATCATTCATTTTCCTTAGATCTTAAAGCTTTTACACCTGGAAGTTCTTTACCCTCTATAAGTTCAAGAGAAGCGCCACCTCCAGTAGAAATAAAAGTCATCTCATCTGCATCACCTGCGCGCGCAACCACATCAGCCGTATCACCACCGCCAACAACAGAAGTTGCATGCCCTTCGCTGATATAATGACTCATTTTAATGCTACCTTTTGAAAATTTATCAATTTCAAAAACCCCCATAGGTCCATTCCACCAAATCGTTTGCGCATCAGAAATCACCTCTTTAAAAAGTCTCACACTTGCAGGTCCTATATCTAAACCCATCCAACCATTTGGAATTTCTTGTGCTGGAACAAATTTCATCGGCGCATCTTGTGAGCACGCAGGAGCGGCTACAACGTCTACTGGAAGATAAATTTTCACTCCTAAATTTTTACCTTTAGTAAGAATTTTATTAGCTTCTTCTAAAAGTTCTTCTTCTAAAAGTGAATTTCCTATATCATAACCTAAGGCTTTTAAAAAAGTAAATGCCATACCTCCGCCTATGATTAATTTATCTACCTTTGGTAATAAATTTGTCAATGCTTGAAGTTTTCCACTTACCTTTGAACCTCCAACAACAGCGACAAAAGGACGTGCTGGATGTTTGATAAGATTGCTTGCAAAATCAATTTCTTTTTGGAGTAAAAATCCTGCACATTTGTGTTTTTCATCAAAAAATTTAGTAATAGCCTCCACGCTAGAATGTGCTCTATGGCATACTCCAAAAGCATCATTGATATAAACTTGAACCATAGAAGCAAGTTCTTTGGCTAAATTTTCATCATTTTTAGTTTCGCCTTTTTCAAAACGCAAATTTTCAAGAAGTAAAATTTCACCCACTTTTAAATTCATAGCTTTGGTTTTTGCATCTTCGCCGATAACATCTTTTGCCATAACAATTTCTTTATCTAAAAGTCTAGCAAGACGCTTAGCAACAGGCTCTAAAGAATACTTGGAGCTAATTTCTTTTGGACGCCCTAAATGAGAGGCTAAAATCACACTACATCCATTATCCAAACAATATCTTATCGTAGGAATAGCTGATCTTATGCGTCTATCATCAGTGATATTTAAAAAATCATCTTGAGGAACATTAAAATCACATCTTATAAAAACTTTTTTCTTAGCTAAATCAATGTCTTTTATAGAAATAATATCACTCATGATTAAGCCTTATTTGCAATATATACTGCCATATCTACTAGACGACTTGAATAACCCCATTCATTATCATACCAAGCAATCACCTTGATAAAATCATCCGCAATCACTTGAGTTAAATCACTTGCTACAATAGCTCCATAAGAACAAGTGATAAAATCGCTTGAAACTCTTTCATCATCATCCACCATTAAAATGCCTTTTAAATTTGTAGCTGCAGCTTTTCTAAAAGCTTCATTGATTTCATCTTTGCTGACTTTACGGCTTAGCTGCGCAGTTAAATCCACGCTTGATACATCAATCACTGGCACACGCATACTTTGTCCGTGAAGCTTGCCATTAAGTTCAGGCATAACAAGTTTCATAGCTTTTGCTGCGCCTGTAGAAGTTGGAATGATATTTTGCGCTGCGGCACGAGAACGGCGTTTATCTTTGGCCTTAGCATCAATAATACTTTGTCCATTTGTATAAGCATGTATTGTTGTCATAAGTCCTTTTTCTATACCAAAATTATCTTGTAAAACACGACAAACAGGACCTAAACAATTTGTTGTACAACTTGCATTAGAAATAATGCTTTCGCCCTTGTAAAGTTCTGAATTTACTCCTAAAACATAAGTAGGTGTATCATCTTTTGCAGGAGCACTCATGATCACTTTTTGCACTCCCATATCTATAAATTCTTGACATTTTGCCATAGTTAAATGCGCTCCTGTACACTCTAAAACAATTTGTGCGCCGTGTTTTGCAAAGTCAAGATCTTTTACATTGCGACTTTTAAATACTTTGATTTTTTTACCATTTACCACTAAATCATCGCCTTCACTATCAACACTGCCTTTAAATTCACCATGTACTGTATCGTATTTAAAAAGGTATTTTGTAAGTTCAATATCCGTAGTATCATTTATCGCCACAAGCTCAATATCATTTCTTTCTAAGATGATTCTTGCAACACATCTGCCTATGCGTCCAAAACCATTTATAGCAACTTTTACAGCCATTTAATTTCCTTTTGCAAAATATAATGTTAATATTCTACAAAAAAAAGGTTAAAATTTTAATGAAGATAGCACTTTTTGGTGGCAGTTTTGATCCACCACATAATGGACACAATAGCGTTGTTTTAGAGGCTTTGGAAAAATTAGATATTGATAAACTTATTATTATGCCTACTTTTATCAATCCTTTTAAAAAAGGATTTTTTGCCGATGAAAAACAAAGATTTGCTTGGGTAAATAAACTTTGGGGAAATTTAGAAAAAGTAGAAATTTGCGATTTTGAAATCAGGCAAAAACGCCCTGTTCCTAGCATAGAAAGTGTTAAGTATCTTTATAAGCTTTATAATCCTAGTAAATTTTATCTTTTAATTGGCGCAGATCATTTAGAAAAACTTCATCTTTGGCATGATTTTGAAAAACTCAATTCTTTAGTAGAATTTGTTATTGCCAATCGCAATGATATAGGAATTCCTAAGAATTTCAAAGATTTAAAAACCAATAAAAAAATCGCTTCTTCTTTCATACGCGACACTTTAAATACAAATGAGGTTTGTGAAGAAATTAAAGATGAAGTAAAAAAATATTATGAAAAATTACAAAAAAATTGATACAATTTCAAAAATTAAAGGACAATAATGCAAGAAAGAATAGATTCAATCGTTAAAATTTTAGATGAAAAAAAAGCTGAAAATATCAAAACCATTGACATGAGCGAGCAAGAATACTTTGTAAAATATGTCATTATTGCAGCTACTTTAGGAGAAAGACACGCTCTATCCTTGATCGATGAGCTTAAAACACAACTTAAAGCCAAAGGTGAGGAATTTTTAAACATAGATAGTAGCGAAGAATGGAGCGTGATTGATCTTGGCGATATTTTAATCCATCTTTTAACACCAGAACACAGAGGAATTTATAATATAGAAGAATTACTAGAAAACCTTAAAAAAGGCAGGGTTTAAAAAGGCTAAAATTTAATTAGCCTTTTTAATTTTTAGAGATTATTGATATATTCTTCAATCTCTTTTTTAATTTTCTCTTTTTGCTCTTTTAAAGCTTTTTTCTTAGCCTTATACTCAACCTTGCTCATATAGTCTTTTTGATCATGTAAAGCATCGAGTTCTTTTTCGATTTTTTCCACTTCTTGTTCTTTAAGTTTTTTAGCTTCTAACTTTTTATCATAAAACATAGGATCTTTAGTACAATCATTTTGCACTTGCTTTAAAGCAAGTTCTAAACTTAAAGTTCTAGCTGTGTCATTATGTGCTTTAGAAAAACTGATTTCTTTATTAATACGATCAATTTTTTTATCGCATTCACTTGCACCAAAAGCAAAAGCACATAGCGTAAGTAGAACAAGTATTTTTTTCATTTTTTATTCCTTTTTAAGATAAATTTAAATCGCGAAATATTATCTCATCAATTCTTAAATCTAGCTTTTATATCATCAAATAAAGTAAATACCATACTTTCAAGCTCTTTTGCTCTTTCTAAAGACGTTGCCTCAAAGCGTGTGATAAGATAAGGGCTGGTGTTAGATGCACGAAGTAAAGCCCATCCATCGCCAAAATCTATCCTAGCTCCATCAATTTCACAAAGACTTTTAACACCTTTTAAAGCTCCTTTTTCAATCTCTTTTTGAAATTCTTCCACAAGTTTGAATTTTTCTTCTTCATTTACAGGAATTTTAATTTCAGGTGTAGTATAAAGTTTTGGTAAAGCTTTAATCATACTTTCTAGATCAAAACCTTTATAAACAAGCTCCAAGGCTCTTAAAAATGCATAAATTCCATCATCATAACCAAAATATCTATGTTTAAAGAAAATATGCCCACTCACTTCAGCAGCTAAATCAATATCTTTTTCTTTCATCATTTTTTTGATATTAGAATGTCCTGTTTTTCCCATAAAAATAGTTCCAAATTTAGCCACTTCATCAAAAAGATTTTTAGAACATTTTACCTCGCCTAAAATGCGTGGATTAGGGATATTTTTAGCAAACAAATAACAAAGCTCATCCCCACAAAATACATGAGTTTTACTTAAAGCAACCATTCTATCAGCATCCCCATCAAAAGCAAAAGCCAAAGAATAATCTTGATTTTGATTTAAAAATTCTCTAATCGCACTTAAATTTTCTTCTTCTGTAGGATCTGGGGCATGGTTTGGAAACTGTCCATCAGGCTCTGCAAACATTACATGAGCTTTTAAATTTAAAGCTTTAATTAAAGGCTCTATCACTACTCCAGCCGCACCATTTGTACAATCAACACCAAATTTATAATTAAAATCCTTTAAAAAGCTAAATTGCTCACATATAAATTTCACATAAAGGCTTAAAATATCGTACTTTTCTACTTCTAAATTTTCTTCAATATCATCATTTAAATGCTTATAAACTTCTTTTGAAAACTCTTTTAACTCTACGCCAAAAAAACTTTCTTTATTGATAGTGATTTTAAAACCATTATAATCTTTTGGGTTATGAGAGCCTGTTATCATAACATTTGCATCAAATTTCAAGCCCTCATAAAGACTAAAATACCCCAATGGAGTTGGCGCAAGCCCTATATCATAGATTTTTATTCCCGCTTTGTTAAGTCCACTCACTAGATAATTAAAAAGTTCATTTGCACTATATCTTGCATCATAGCCCACACTTACATTTTTACAGCCTTTATTTAGCATGGTTTGTCCCAAGCAAAAACCTATAGCTTTAACGCTTTTTTCATTCAGTTCTTTGCCATAAAGTCCTCTTATATCATATTCTCTAAAAATCACATCTAACATTTTTTTCCTTCAAATTCATCTCTTCTTTAACCTAAATTTATCGTTTTTCTAAAGCAAATTTGGATAGAAAAGAAATTTTTGCTACAATTTTACATTAATTTCACTAAATGAAGGAAAATTTATGGATGAAGAATTAGAAAACGAAGAAACGAAAAAGAAAAAAGGCGGTTCACTTGTAATTATTATTGTTATTTTACTTTTTGTTTTACTTCTTAGTATTATGGGAGTAATTGCTTGGCTTATTTCAAGCAGTTCAAGTGATGAAAGTGAAGTCAAAGAAGCCCCAAAAGAAGAGGCAAAAACTGATAAACCTAAAGTTTCAGCTCCTACTCAGCGAGGTAGTGATTTTGCTAATATAGGTCCTATGTATCCACTTGATCCTTTTACCCTAAATTTACTTAGCGATAGCGGCTCAAGATATGTAAAATGCACTATAGAACTAGAACAAAATAGCGAACTTTTAAAACCTGAACTTGATAAAAAAGTCCCAGTGATTCGTGATATTATTATTCGTACATTAACAGCTAAAACCTTTGAAGAAGTAAGTACACAAAAAGGCAAAGAACGTTTAAAAGATGAGCTAGTTGGAAAAATCAATGAAATTTTAACCGATGGCTTTATTAAAAATGTTTATTTTACGGATTTTGTAGTTTCTTAAATGCGCGTAGGCTGTGATATCATCGCCATTTCTAGGATAGAAAAAATTCATTCTAGACATGGCAAAAATTTTTTGGATAAATTTTTAAGCCCAAAAGAACAAATACTCATTAAAAATCCAGCAACTCTAGCAGGTCTTTGGGCTGCTAAAGAAGCCGCTAGCAAGGCTTTGGGTATTGGAATTTGTGAATTATGCAGTTTTTTTGATATTGAAATATCAAAAGATGAAAAAAACGCACCTAAATTAAAATATTCTCAAAAAATTACAAAAGATTTTAATATCACTCAAACTTCCCTAAGTATTTCTCATGATAATGGTTTTGCTATAGCCATAGTGGCTATAGTTTGATTATTTTCCTATAGTTTGCTTGTCTAAATTTCTTGAAAGTATGAAATCCACCACAGGTTGTTCTCTTTTGTTTGCTCTTTTGCAATGATCTTTTTGAAAAAAATCTGTGATTTTTATAACAATCCTTGCCCATTTTTTGCGATTTCTTTCACGCCACGCATGAGAAGAAACGCTCTCCCAAGCATAGCCATTAAACAAGCTTGCATTTACGAAATGATCTAAGGCTCTAACACCCTGTCTTGCTCGTGCGGTATTAAAAAAAATTCCTATAATCACGATAAAAAGATATCCTAAAACTGCTAAAGGTACTATTGCACAAAGCAGAATAGTCCCTGCTAATTTTTCTTTTAAGCTTCCTTTTAAGGTGCGTTTTACACGACGACGAAAATTGGCGCGAATTTTAGTTCTAACTCTTTTCATAGCTTTCTTTTGCTAAATTTTATCCTCATACCATTAGCCGAACGCACTGTTAAACGCCCTACTACATCAGGTACAAAACCTTCTTCAAGTTCTAGTTTGTAAGTTTTTAAAATATTAGCCAAAATCAAAATCGCTTCTTGCATAGCAAAACCTTGTCCTATACAAATTCTTTCCCCTACCCCAAAAGGCAAATAAGCATCTTTTTTGTACTCTCCTTCAAAACGAGAAGGATTAAATCCATGCGGATTTGTCCAAAATTCTTTATGTCTGTGTATCAGCCAAGGAGCAATCACCACCCCAGAACCTTTTTTAATAAGCTTATCTCTAACTTGAGTATCTTTTTTTGCCTCTCTTGCAAAAAACCCAACAGGAGGATAAAGTCTTAAAGATTCTTTAAAAATATTTGTTAAGTATTTAAACTGTCTTAAATGCGAAATTTCAATGACTCCACCCTGTAAAACCTGAGTAATCTCCTCGTAAGCTTTTTCTTGCTCCTTAGGATAAAGACTGAGTAAATAAAGCGTCCATGTCAAAGAACTTGCTGTGGTTTCATGTCCTGCTAAAAAAAGCATAGCCACTTGATCTAAAATTTCCTCAAAAGAAAAACGCTTATTTGTATCAGCATCCACTACTAAAAGCAAAGATCCTAAAATATCTTCAAATTCTGCATTATCTGCCATATCATATCTTGGTTTTATGATATCACTTAAAACCTGTCTGATCACATCTCCGGCCTTAGCACGCTTACAATCTCCTAACACATAAGAAAGCCATTTTGGAAAACGAAACATACGACGCATGGCTGTATGCACGCTTTGCTCTTGAAAAGTCACAAATGCGTTTAAGATTTTTTTACCTTTTTCCTCATCGAGTTTTGAAGACATAATGGTGCGAAAAATCACATCAGCGGTAATAAAAGTCATAGCTTCATCTACTTCGATAACAGCATGATTTGGATACTTGCTAAAACGATCCATCATATCTGCCACAGCTTCACTCATAAGATTAAACACTTTATTGATACGAGTCATTTCAAAACTTGGACGCAAAAGCTCTCTTTGTTTTTTCCAAACTTCACCATTTGTAGTAAAAATACTCTCCCCTAAAAGCGGACTTAAAAGCTCATGTAAAAATGCACTTTTAGGAAATTCTCTAACCTCATCAACCATCATTCTTTTAACTTCTTTAGTGTCATTTATGACATAAAGATCAAAATTTGGCATCTTCACATAGCCTGTTTGCATTTTATAACTACGCTCATAAAGCCCGTCAAGCCAAGATCTACGCTTTAACAAAAAAGTTAAAAGCGTAGAAGCTTTATTTTTATAAGGTTTTGGAAAAAAGGGGCATTCACTCATATTTTTACCTTTTCTTCTAAAAATTTAGGCATTATGATGAAAGAAAAAAAATCATAATCACCTTTAACACTAATACTATAAAGATATAAAAAGTGCGCTTTGTTTTTATCTCTTTTTATTTTTTTATACTCATGTTTTTCATATAAAGTGTGAAATTTAGCACTTAAAAATGGGGGTGTAAATTTAGCATTTACGCCACTCGTGCGGAAAAAATCCACTTGAGGAAAACATGCTCCATCAATAATCGATGTATAATCATACCATTTTAAATCAAACCTTGAAACAAATTCAAGCTTCTTTCTAAATTCATCCGCTTTTTTTTGATAACTCACTAAAGGAATGCATTCTCCTAGAGTAAGAATTTTTAACTTATGAAGTAAAGATAAATCTAAATTTTGTCTTAAAATACACTCCAAAACTTCTATACAAACTATAGTTCCAACACTATGTGCTACTAAAACAAGTTCATAATCTTGTTTATTTTCATTTTGTTTTAGCTTATCTACTATGGTATTCGCAAAAAGCTTGATTCTTTCTTGCATAGTGCCTGTTTTTTTATCTTGCCAAGTAGCACAAAAAGCACAAATTCTTGCTATCCAAAATACAGCTAATTTCTTACCTAATTTAAATAAAAAATGATTTAGTAAAAATCCTAAAAAACATCCTATGATGATAGCTAAAGAAAAATGCATATAATTTTGCAAAAAAGCAAAACTTCCAAAAGCCACAACCAAAGAAAATAGTAAAGAAAATAACACATAAAAAAAAGGATAATAACCTGTGATAAGTTGATAAATCGACTCTTTGCCAAATTTGATAAAAAGCCCTGTGATAGTATAAATTCTAAAAAAACTATAACAATCTGCCAAAGCATCTTTATAATTTTCTGACCAATTTTTCTTAACAATATCATTCCATGTTAAAAAATGATATGTAGTTTGTACTCCTTCGCAAGAAATTTGAAAAAAAGGAAATTGCTCATTTTTTTCAATTTTACTTAAATCAACTTTAATGTTAAAAGCATGAGAATAATCTTTTAGGTTTTTTTTAAATAAATCATAATAAAATCTATAACTTTTAGGATCATATCCTGCTATATAAAATACTTCCCTATCCATACAATAATTTCTTTTTGCTTTTAATTATAACAACTTTGCTTTAAAAGCTCTCTTAATCAAAGCTTTTTAGTCTTATTTGTCTAAAAAGAAATTTTTATAAAAATTGCCGTTGAATTGATTAGTTTGTAAAAGATATTTTTTAAAATTACATACCAAAACAGGATTGGGTTTATAAGCATGAGCTTCACGCCAAAAAAATTGAAGTTTTTTTGGATAAGATAAGCCTTCAAAATCATAAAAAGCATTGCCACAAACCTTAGTCGGACAGCCTTCTAAAATAGCACTAAGGCCTACTGTTGAATTTATAGTAATACAACCCAAAGCCTTTCTTAAAAGAACTGGCAAGTGGGTATCATGAACATATAAAACCCTTCCTTCTACATGATATTTTTGACTTAAATCATTTATGAGTTTAGAATAATTCTTATAGCCCCTATCCATGGGATGGTGTTTAAAAACTAGATAAGATTTAGCTCTTGCATGGTTTGCAAAAGAAAGTATGGTTTCCTCTATAAAGTGCTCTATGCTTTTTTTGTAATGATATTTAATTTGCGTATCGCTATAAACTTGTAAAATCGCCAAAAAGTACTTTTTTTCTAAATTATAAATCTTTTCATTTAGTTTTTTTTCTGTAATCTTATAAAGATACTTTCTATACAATGATCTAAACCAAAATAAAAATTCAAAAGGATATAAAGTGCGATGATGAAGTTTGTTGTTAAAAAATGGAGCCAAAATAAAAGCAAACAACCAATACAAAAAAGCATCAAAAGCCATAAATTTAAATCCACCTGGAATTTCTTTTATGCTTTCTTTGGTAAAAATATTTTGAGAAAGATAAAAATTTTTATCACGCGGTAAAGAAGAATTTGCATTCACCCCATCTTTTTCCAAAGTAATACAATAAGGCCTTAAATATCCTTCTTCAAAAATCCATATTTCAATTCCTAATTCTTTAGCCACTTTAATAGCCTTAGTATGTATAATGCGACAATCATTATACATTAAAATAGCATCGATTTTTTTGCTTTGAAAAAAATCTCTATAGAAATTTTCAAGATCTTTTTCATCGCACTTACACCTCGTTCCACTAGGATAGAAAAAAAAATCTCCACCGTTAAAATTGAGTTTAAAAACTTTGGTTTGTTTTTTTTTCATTTTTATTGCAAGATGATGAAAAAAATTTCCCACAGGCCCTTGCAAGAGTAAAACATTTTTACCGCTAAATTCTTTTTTAATTTTAGTGCTAAATCTCATTTCTTTGCTAAAAATTCATAAAATCTTCTTATTTTTCTAAGCATAAAAGTTTTAAAATCTATTGCCAATTTTATATATTTTTTTGAAAAATAAGCTTTTTGTAAATTTAGCATTATATCTAAACAAACTTCAATTTCACATAAAGTTTTTGTTTTAGGATTTATATATCTTGGATATGCTATCAAAGCACCTGCTACAAGCTCTTCTAGGCTTAGTTTTCTTGTTCTTCTTTCGCATCTATATTTATCTTTTGTTAAACCCCAGCCCGCATAAAAAGGCATACCATAAGTAAAAACTTTTTTAGCTCTTAAAAGAGCATCAAAACCACTTGTAGAAGTAATAGTGTGAATTTCATCAGCAATTTTTATAGCGCTATCAATACTGCAATCTTTTACAATCTCATCACAAAATTCCAAGATGAGTGTTTCATCTTTTAAACCTACACGGTTGCCACTTAACACATCAGGATGAGGCTTAAAGATGATATAAGCATCTTGATTTTTAGAACGCACCTCCTTAAGCAAATCAAGAGTAGATAAGCCAAAACCCCCTAAAATCATCGAAGCATCATCTTCAACTTGAGCAGGGATTAAAATAATTTTTTGCCCTGTTTTGGCATTGATTTTTAAGTCTTCATGCTTTAAGCCATTATATTTTGAAAAGCGGTTCTCAAGTAAGATTTTTATAATATTTTTTGCCCTATTTAGCATATTTTCATCAAAAATTTCGTTTTGCAAAAGCTCTTCTAATTTACTTGCTTTATTTGGATCTATGTAAAGTCCTTTATCATCAACAATTAAAGAAAAAGGGCGCGTAAGATCAGAACCTAAAGAGATTGAGCGAATAAATCCATCTTCAACTAAAGAAATTTTGGGAGTAAAATGGAGCAAATTCTCATCTTGCGCTTTTTTTATAAGAGTAGTTTTAAGAGCGTTATAATCTATCCTTTTACCCCAAATGAAAAATTTATCATTTTCTTTTAATTGTATATTCTTTAAACAATCTAAGAAATCTAGAAATATGATTTCATTGTTTTTAGCTATAAAAAAAGGTTTTACAAATTTCCTTTTCCATTTTGAAAATCCAAAGAAAAAAAGTCTATTAGAATTTGCCTTTTCTATATCTTTATATTTTGCTAAAGTTTGAATAGTATCAAAAATATTACTTTTTTGATTTAAATAAGGATTAAAATACTCAGCATAAAGTATATAAGCAACATAGAAAACTTCTTCTAAACTTCTTTTTTGCATCCTTCTTTTACACTCTAATTTATCTTTTGTTAGACCCCAACCTGCATAAAAAGGCATACCATAACAAATACATTCACATTCTTGCATCAAAGCTTCAAAACCCATACCAGAAGTTTTGGTATAAACCTTATCAAAAAACTCAAGCAAGGCTATGGGATTAAAATTTTCAGTGATTAAAATACATTCTTTAGGTAAGGAATTTATATCTAAATCACTTTGTTTTTTACCGCTTAAAACATCAGGATGGATTTTTATATAAATTTTAGATTTAGGATTTTCTTTTATGGCATCTTTTATCATATCGACGGTTTTAAAACCTTTAGCAAGCCCAAATTCAAGTGAGGCATCATTGGCCGTTTGGGTGATGATTAAAACCCTTTTTTCATCTTTTTGAAAATAATCATCTGGAATATCAAGATTGTTATTATACTTGCTAATTTTATATTTTTTGATAAGCTCTATAGCTTTTTTAGCTTGCTTGATTTCTTCATCTTTAAATTCATAAGTATTTAAAAGATTTTCAAGCTTTGAAGGTGCTGTTGCATCATAATAAATGCCTATATCATCTTTAACCATAGAAAAACTTGGGCTATTTTCAACCCCTAAGTTTAATGAGCGGATAAATCCATCTTCTAAAAGTATGAATTTAGCCTTATATTTTTTAGCTAAATTTATAGCTTTTAAACCTGATTTTTTGCGTCCCCAGCCAAGGAAAAGATCATCTTTATTTATTTTTGAATTTTTCTTATACAAAGAAATGGTGTAAAAATTTCTAACATTAGCAATAAGTTTTTTTGATATTGAGTAATGCTTCACAATGCCAATTTCTTTATTATAAGTTCAACTTTTTCTTCTAAATTATTTCGACAAGAATTATTGATCACTAAATCGGCCTCTGGTTTATCAAATTCTATATCAACACCAACTACATTATCAATTTCTTTATTTAAAGCCTTAGTATAAAGCCCTTTTTGATCTCTTTGTATTAATTCATGCATATCGCATTCTATATAAATTTCATAATAATTTTTTAATTGCTTTCTATTGTAATCATAAATCTCATTAAACATTGAAATCGTAGTGACAATAACCATCATACCTTGATCGTTTAAAAATTTTGCAAATTTAGCTCTTTTCAAAGCCATATCTATGCGACCTTGTCTATCGTATGCATAATGTCCTAATATTTCTCTTAACTCATCTCCATCGAGATAAATAAGGTTTTTATATTTTAGTTTTAATTTCTCATACAAAGCTTGACCTATAGTTGTTTTTCCACTTCCAGCTAAACCAGTAAGCCAAATAATATAAGGACTATTTATCAATTTGCACCTCTAAATCACTCATAAAATCAATTTCACACCAATTGCCATCAATTTCCACTGCTTTTGCGTTGTTGTATTTTTCAATTAAAGCTTGCAAAAAACTTGTCATGTACATATTTTCAAAATTTTTATTATCATATAAAATATCTCGATCAAGCATTCCATAAAAAGCAATAACTTCGGAAAGAAATTGATAAGAAAATTTAAAAAGTCCTATATATTGAGCTTCTATCTCATCATAGGCATTAGCTTTTTTTCCAAGTTCTATAATATAACCATTTGTCATCTTTAATGTTTCAGCATCTTCTAAAGGATTTGCAAAGCGTTTGCTCCAAAGCTTACGCCAAGACTTATCAACTACTATAGCAAGTTCTTCTTTAGCATTTATAAGCTTTTGCACGCAATCTTGAAAATAAACAATATCCGCATAAGAAATAATCAAATCTTGTTTTTCTTCGATGCATTTTAATATAAAATCTTTAGCGCAAAAAAAAGTATGAACCATATTGGTTTTATCATATTTTGAATTAATAAAAAAATGCTCGATATCATATTTATTAAGATAATTTTTTAGCACTTCGTTTAAATATCCACCCACAACAGCTATTTCATTTATACCTGCTGATTTTAAAGCTTCGATTTCATAATCTATGATTTTTTTATTCTTATACTCAACCATACACTTTGGTTGATCTTTGGTTAAAGGCATCAGCCTTGATCCAAAACCTGCTGCTAAGATAATTGCATTCATATTATTCCTTGATTAAACTAAACCACTCTCTTAAAATTTGAATATTATTAAGCCCATTTTCTCTTTCAATATGCCACATTATACCAAAAATATTTTCATACTTATGCTTAAAAGCTTCTATGGTATTATCTTCTGCTAAGCAAAGTTCTACAAGATCTTCGCCTAATTTTTCAATAGCAAAATTATGAAAAGAATTGCTTATAAATTTTTCTTTTGAGAAAAATACTTCATGTTTGCCTATATGATTTTCACAAGGACTCATATGGCTGTTAAAATAATGAGCTATCATCTGAGCCCCTCTGCAAATTCCTAAAAGTGGTATTTTTTCTTCTAAACAAATTTCTATAACTTGCTTTTCATATAAATCTCTCTTTTTGGATAAAACATTAGGACTATAAAAACTTAAATCATTGCCACCACTTAATATCACAGCTTTTATTAGATGTTTATAATAAGAAAAATCTATTTCATAGCTAAGAGGAAGAGGAGTAAAATTTTTAAATAAATCTTTATTAAATAATTTTCCCCAATCCAAAGCCAAACATTCTCTTTCTTCATGATAACTATCGTTGCAAATAAGCCTTTGAGTAATACCTATAAACAAAATATTTGCTCACTTTCACATTCTATATTTATTTTTTTAGCTTTTAAATATTTTTCAAAATTTTCTTCTCCAACTCCTATAACAGCAGGCATTCCAAGTTCTGAGGCACGAATGGCCATATGCGAATTAGCACCCCCATAACATGTAATAAGTCCTGCTATATTTTTTGTAAATAAATAATCATATCCGGGATCTGCCGCATAAATTAAAACAATCTTTCCTTCTAAATCTTTATCATTTTCCTTTGCCGTAAATGCAGTAATACTCTTTTGTGTAATGAAATTTGGAATAATGCTATGATTATAAAAAGAAAAAATTTCATCGGCATTGCAAAGCAAAGAAGGAAGTTTTATAGCTTGTGTAAGTTCATATTCTTTTTTATTGCGATTAATTTCTTCTACAAACTGCTCTTTTGGATTTATAGAATAAAGACTAGAATAAAGATTTAAAATGCTTTTTATATCAAGATGAGCCAAATCTTCTTTTTCAATGCCATAATATTTGCCTAATTCTTCTATATAAACTATAGCTTTAGAAAGCAATCTAGTGAATTCAAATTTAACGAGCTCTCTACCCTCGATAGCCTGTTTTAAAAAATCAAAAAATTCACAAGCATTAATCTCTAATCCATGCTCTCTAAGTAAAGCATTTAAAGCTTTTGTCTTTTCTTTTGAAAAAACAAAAACTTTATCTTGTAAATAAACTTTACTATCTTTTTGATCCACATCAAAATAAAGTTCAAAATCTTCATCATATCTTGGAGATAAAATATTATAAGTTCCTGCTCTTAAATGTCCAAAATCTTTCAAAAATTGATCTTTGTTGTGAAAATTAAGATGGTTTGTTTGTTTGCTTAAATTTTTGCTCACTGTATTGAGTGAATTTAAAAAATCATCTTTTTCCTCTTTGGTTATAAAATCAATCTCAACTAAAGAATTTAAAAGTTGCATTGCTACAAATGCAGCCCTAGCCACCCCCGCAAAAGGCAAGGTTCCATAACGCTTGCATTCTTCAATAAGCCAATAAATTTTATCAATTAAAGAAAAATTAGAATTAATAATGCCATCATATCTTTCTTTTAGCTTATAAGCTTTTTGTATGTCTTTTAAATAAAACCCTGATCTAGGATTAATAATCTTATTTGTAAGTTCTAATAATGAAAATTCTAATCTTTTGATTTCATTTTCATTAAAACCATGATTTAAAAGTTCTTCTAATTTTTTAGAACTATTAAAGTCATAACAAGAATAAACAATATTAAATTCAATCTTATCGTGCAATTCATGATTTTTATTAAGCTTATCTAAGTAAAAATTGACAAGTTTTT
Source organism: Campylobacter sp. 110 (assembly GCF_002383965.1). Lineage (NCBI taxonomy): Bacteria > Pseudomonadati > Campylobacterota > Epsilonproteobacteria > Campylobacterales > Campylobacteraceae > Campylobacter > Campylobacter sp. 110. The sequence continues at coordinate 82,411 of NZ_NXBD01000060.1, forward strand.
GTGCGATATTTTCATCTATTTTTTTTGGTATAAAAGAATTAAAAGATAATCTTACATCCACATAAGGAATGCCTAAAAAAGAATGGATTAAAGGATGGGATCTTAGATCTCTATAACCATAATTATCTCTTTGATACGCCCAGATATTATCCGTAATGATTTCTTTATATAAACTAAAAGCTAAACGCTTAGGTCTTAACCCTATGATTTCAGCTGGATTCCAATCAGGCATTACCCCAAAAATGGCTTTATCTCCCAAAACTCTAGATCTTGATTCTTTTAAAGACTCAAAACGTTTATAAAATCTATATAAAGCTTCTTTTGGTAAAGAATGAAATAAATTATTTTTTTCATGCATAACCAAAGGACGCACTTGTAAGCAAAAAAGTTCTTCCTTATCATCTTGAATAGCAAATGCAAATTCAACATCTAAAAAATGACAATCATATAAAACTTCTAATTCTTTTATAAGTTCTATAATTTTTTGAAGTCTAATATCTTTAAATTCTAAATAATTTCTGTAATGATAGTAAGTTTTTGCACTCTTACTGCTTCCATCTGTAATAGAGCTATTTGAACCATTTTCATCATATTGAAGACAAAAATAAGGGGAAAAATTATCTTTATCAACGCTAAAACCAACTCCACAAAGAGTAATGTTTTCAAGCATAGGTTGAACTAAAATTTCATCACTTTTTGATGGCATAGAATTGGCAACTTCATATAAAGCTTTTAATAACTCATCTTTAGAATCAGCTTTAATATTTGCCAAAGAAAGAAAAGCACCTGCATTGGAGTTTTTCATGCTATCTTCACTTAAAGAAGAACTTCTTATAATGAGTCTATTAGCCTTTAAGGTTTGAATGTCCTGTAAAACTTTATCTTCATTTGATATTAATTCTTCAAGCGAAGTTAAAACCAAAGGTAGAACTTTTGCTTTTTTTAATTTTGTTTGTAAATTTTTTAAATTTTGTGCTTTGGTTTTAAATTTTAACTCCGCCATGTTTTTCCTTAGTTTTATATTTTTTTAGCACTCCAACAACGAGTGGTATATTTTATGCTAAATTCCTTAGGAAGTCTTTGTGAAATTTTATTACTAATTTTATTAAAAAGTTCACTTCCTTCATCAGTCTCCAAATCCCAGTAAGGATTTTTAACACTCTTCCATGCATTAATATAATTTTCAATGCTTTGATGAAAATAAAAATCCTCTTCAATATAAACAATATTATCAAAAAGATCCTTTCGACTCTCTATAATTGGTCTTTGATCTTCTCTTCTTGTTCCCCTTGTATAATTTGGTACAAATTCTATAATAGTATCTTCAGCTATTTTTTGCACAGGATCGTTTAAATCCCTGTGATTCCACATACAAGAAAAATATCCCTCTGATTTTAATAAGCGATGCGCTTCCTCTAAGGCTTCATTTCTATCCATTACATTAAAACTACTACCAAAAGTCACCCAATCAAATTCACTATTTTGGAGTGTTGAGTTTAAGCCTGTTGCTCTAACCCAGTCAATCTTTTGATCCTTGGTTCTTTCTATCCCGATCTCACGCATCGCATCATTGGGTTCTACAGATACTACCCTACATCCTCTTTCTAAAAGCATAATGCTTAAATTTCCAGTTCCTGCACCGATATCAGCGACTTTAATATCTTTTTTTCCAACTAAGCTAATAAGCATATCTATAGTTTTTGGAGCATAATTTGGTCTATAGCTATAAAATTTAGCATGCTTGGTATAATCCCACACTTGTTCTACTAGTTTTTGCATTTTATTTCCTTTTTTTCATCTTTGACAAGCTTGATGAAAAAAAGGAGGTATTTTATGCTTTTCTAGCTGTCCATGCTCTTATTTTATAAGGAATCTCTATACTTTGCATATGAGAAATTTTAGCTTCTATCATCTCTAAAATTTCCTTCCATCTTTTTTCACCTGCTTGTGCTTGTATATCATTTACAGAATGCCAAGCTCCAAGATAACGCTCTTTATCCCAAAACTCTTTATAGTCACACTCCATAAAAAAGCAGTCTGTGAAATCTCCTGTTGAAACAAGAATTTCTTCCCATTTTTTAACATTTTGAGTGCCACTGCTTACACGAGCAAGATCTGGAACAATATGTTTAATCTCCTTTTCAATTTCATCAAAAACCGAACCCTCTACAATGTGGCGAGGATTCCAAATCGCAGTGAAATACCCCCCCCCCTGTCAATATACGATTAAATTCTGGGAGAGATTTTTTAGGATCTGTCCAATGGAAAGAACTAGCCATGATGACCCAATCAGCTTGATTATTGCTCATGCAGGTTTCTTCACCACTTCCTTTGTGCCAAGAAATATTTGATAAATTTTGTGTAAATTTTTGCCCTTCTTCACGCATATTATCGTTTGGTTCCACAGCACTAATTTGGCATCCAAACATTTCTCCCAGCATCTTAGTAAGTTTTCCAGTTCCAGCTCCTACTTCAACAATATTTAAATCTTTAAAATTTTTATTTTTATCATTGATACAAGCTACAAGTTTTTCAAGTAAAAATGGACTATAAGCAGGCCTATTATGATAATGCTTTGCAACCTCTGTAAAATCCCCTTGTTTCATATTGATTCCTTTCTCCAAATTAAAACATAATTATATCTTTTTTTTATTAATTTACAAAATCTTTCTCCTGAATATCACCCATCCAACTCCTTGCACATTTTTTCAAATTCTTGATAGTATTTCCAAGAAGCTACTATATCTGGACGATGTTGTTTAATATGAACAAGTTCTTTATCTAATATGTTTTTTAACTTAACTCTTAATTCTTTATTTTCTTTTAAATAGTTTAACACGTCTTTTTCTTTAAATAATTTAGCTTTTTCTAGGTCTATTCTCTCTTCTAAAGCTTCAATAAAATTATTCAAATATCTTTTAGTAACATCAAATAGCTTAGAATCTTGCTTTAAACGCTCAAATTCTTGTGGTTTTAAAAATATTCCCAAATTTTCATATTTCAAAGGTTTATCAAAAAATTCTTTAGTAAAGTTAATATATTCTTTAGATTGTTTATAAAATTCAATCAAATTTGTAGATGTGATTTGAAGATGGATCCCATCATTATCTTTTAATGAAGATAAATTTTCGTAAGATTTCATTAAAGAATAAACATTATCTATATCCTTAGAATGTATATATAAAGTAAATGGCAATATCCCTAAAAAATCTCCATTCATAACTCCTTCAAAAAATTTTTTATCCGTTGGTTTCTTAAAACCAAATTTGTTAGCTAAATCACACATTGTATCAAATGCTTTTGCTGGTTTTATTTCTTCCATGTCAATATAAAAAACTTCGAAATTCCTAATTGAGGATAACAAAGAATTATATAGAAACCATCTATCTGTAAAAAACCAAAAATTTAGATATTCAATCATCGGAGCATTAGCAAATTTTCCAACTATACTGGTACCATATTTTTTACAATTTAAAATTTTATTGAAATCTGAACTTAAATTAAATAATCGAACATCTTTATCTGGATTATTGGTATGATGATTCACAGCTGTTTTAAGCCGCGATATCGGATCTCTTACCAAAAAAAGAATTATCACTTTTTTTAAAAAAAGTGATAAAAATTTTTCCCTATATAATGTATTTAAACCCCATTCTGTATAATATAAAATATTATTTCGGTGTCTTTCTTTAAATAAATTATAATTTAAATAATAACTTTTTAAAAAACTTCTATGAAAATCATAATGCATATTTAAACCACATTTTTGAAAAAAAGAAGATAAAGCACCACCTCCAGATAACCCAAATAATGGATACACAAATTCATAATTATCAGGTAAAGGTAGATTCATTTCCCAAGCAAGTTCAGCTGGTATGTTTTTATAGTTTATTTTTTCTTTTTCATCATTTAGTTTTTTAGGATCAAGTAATGAAGGATAAGGATGGTTTTCTTTTTTATATTTTTCATTAAAATCATTTGATAATAGCCATTCTTCTATAAGATTAAAATTTTGTATAAAATAATTAAAATTATGGAAAATATTATCAAGTATAGGTTGATAATCTTGATGAATTTTTAATATATTTTGTATTCTTGGAAGTTCTTTTAAAAAGGCTTGCTTATTTTTAGAGATTATTTTAATGATATTTGGACTTAATTTCGCAAAATTATTAAAAATTTCTTTAAATATTTTAAATTCTTTATTGGCTTTTTTAATATTTTTAGCTAGTTTAAACATGCTTCCTTTATGTAAATTTTGAAAAGTTTGTATAAGAACTTCACCAAGCATATAAGATAAATGAAATTTATATTTTAAAGCCTGCTCATAATCGCTGCATGTTTCTAAATTTGGATATTTGAGTTGAGGAAAAACTTGTATGGTTTGTTGATAAATTTTTTGTTCTTTTTTGTGTTGTTTTTTGATTTTATAGAGTTTTTTAAATAATGCTATATACCCCCCCCCATATTTATAATTATTTCTTTGATGACTAAAGTCAATCATAACTTTGCCTAATTTATAAGCTAAATGATTTTTTATTCTTTCTATAGCTGAGTTTGATTTATGCATAGGGT